>DLVK01000485.1:0-634 GCA_003444235.1 Rhodospirillaceae bacterium | reverse complement strand
AAATGCGCTCGAGGCGTTTCATCTCCTGACGGCGGTTGTACTGCATGAGACATTTCTTGCCCTCGAGAGAATCCCGCAAGTCCGGATCCAGAGTATCGTAGGCATCTGCCCCACTCGCGAACAACGTGTCGCCGAGTACGTTACCGTCATCGTCGTGGGGGATTTCGATCGCATAAAGCACGGCCATTCGGGCGGGTGCCTTCATAAAGCAAAGGTCCAAATGCCAATCGTCGCCAGCGTAGGCCGACCCGATCGTCTTCTCCCCATCCTTGATGTTGGAGAGCACATGAATTTCGGGGAATCCCGGCAACGCATATTCCTGGCGCACATGTGCTTCAGGCTCGCCGAAGCGCTTGGAGAAGTCGACCAAATCTTCAGGATCGATTTCCTGATCGCGCAAAAACAGGACGCCACCGAAATCGAATGCGGTTTCCAGCTCTTCAAATTGCTGGTCGGTAATCTTTTTGACGTCGAGCCCGATCACTTCGCGGGCAAAACTGTTGTCGCCCGAGCGGATTTCAAACGAAGATGGAGACTTAGCAGCTTGGGACATCTTTCTCATCCTTCAGATCGATTACCGCGTGAGTATCATAGACGCCGTCAACGGGATAGCCGCCCATATCTTCCGCTTTGT
>DLVK01000463.1:0-3382 GCA_003444235.1 Rhodospirillaceae bacterium | reverse complement strand
CCGAAGCCCGCGGTGATGACGCCCGGCAAATTGCCGAGCCCGGCCGCGGTGACGATAACGAACGAACGGATCGAATGGGTGATGCCGTAGAAAGGTTGAATAACCCAAATCATCGAGATTAATGCGCCCGCAGCGCCGCAGATCGCTGAGTTCAACGAAAAGGTAAATGCATAGACCTTCTCGGTATCGATACCCATGACCTTCGCGGCACGCGGGTCCTGCGCCGTGGCGCGGATCGCCTGACCCATGCGGCTTTTTTTCATGAACAGAACGACGATTGCCGCCAGAACGCCCGCGAGTATGAAAGATAGGAGCTTGATATTCGCCACCGTTACCAGTCCGCCCAAAATATTATTGATGGCGAAACCGGATTCGGCGACCTGCACGTCGGGGCCGAATATGAGATTCATCAATTGCTGCATCACCAACGCGATGCCGAACGTCGCCAGCAACGAGGTGAACATGTCGCGATTTATGACGTAGGAGATAATATATTTGTAAACCAACCAGCCGAAGCCGAACATCAAGACAATCGATACCGGCAGTCCGACCAGGGGATGGATGCCATTCTGGCCGAGAAAAAAGGCGATATAGCCGCCTAAAATGACGAAATCGCCTTGTGCTAAATTCTTGATATTCATCACCCCCCATACGAGCGCGAGCCCGTAGGCGGCGAGCGCAAAGATTGCGCCGATGAAAAGTCCGTCCAGTAGTAGCTGAACGTTCAGAATCGGCGCTTGCGCGAGCAGATTCAAATTAGCCATTTAAAGAATTCCCCGAAACAAGCCTTATAAAAAGAACGGAGCGCCCCGCCCCCGCAACGGCGGAGACAGGACGGTCCAAATTCAGGCTGTTTTTAGTCGCCTCAGTACTTTCCCTACGGCACCACCCGCGGATGCACGACCTTGGCCGAAGCCCATTTGGTCGGCGCAACCACGTTCAGCTTGCCGTTCTGGATCTGGCGCAACACCATCGGCTTGGCGATATTTTTGCCGGTGCTATCGAATTTGATGTTGCCATAGAAGGTCTGAATCTTGGTCTTGGAAATCGCGTCACGAACCTTCTGATTGTTCAGGGTGTTGGCGGCTTCGAAAGCTTCTTTCCAGACGATAACCGCGGCAGATGCCTGGGCCGACTGGTAAGGAACGTTCTTGTAGCCGTCGAAGGTCTTCTTGAACAACGTATCGTACTCGGCTGCGGTGCCGAAATACTTGCCCTTATAGGACAAAGTTTCCGCCCACTGCGTCGGGCACAGGAAGCCTTCGGTATGCTTGCCGAACTTTTTGATGACCTTGGCCGATTCGCAATGAGTCATGGCGATCATCGGTACGCCGATCTTCATTTCCTTGATTTGGCGGGCAGCCGTGGCCGCACCTTTGGAATGGCCGGAGATCAACAGCAGGTCGGGCCGCAGTGCCTTGACCTTCGTGAGTGTTGGCGAAATATCGCTCAAATCGCGCGGCATTTTGTCGTCGATGACGATTTTAATGCCGACCTTTTTCAGGTCATCGGCAACGCCGGCGCGGACGTCAAGCGAGAACGGATCGTTTTCGAACACCATTGCCGCTTTCAAGTCGCTGGGCTTTTTGCCGTTCTTCTTGGCGATTTCGGCAGCAAGCGCAACCGAACTGGCCAGATACTGTTCCGAAGTGGACAGCACCGCGAAGAGATACTTGTAGCCCTGGGTAAAGAGCGACCGAGAGGCACCTTCGGCTTCCACCATCGGGACCTTGTACTTTTCGGTCACCGGAGCGGCGGCCTTGGTTGTCGCGGAGCTGTACGGGCCAAGCATATATTTGACGCCGTCCTGCTTGATCAGGCGCTCAAGAAGCTGCGCCGTACGGGCAGGAGTCGATTCATCGTCATAATACTTGATGCGGAGCTTGTAGCTCTTACCGCCGACTTTCACGCCACCCATCTCGTTGATGCGCTTGACGGCAATGTCATAGCCGTTCTTGGCGTGGATGCCGTTGGTCGAGTATTTGCCGGTAAAGGAGATCGCCGAACCGAGGATGATCTCATCCGCTGCCTGAGCGGTTGATACGGCGATGCCGCCTGCCGCCAATGCAGCCGCCGCGACCCCGCCAATGGTCTTAAAGGAAAATGTTTTCACCGTAATACCTCCCTTGGTTTTTTGGTGAGAGACAACAACTGTGATGCGAAGCTAATTTGTAAGGATTGCCCTAGAACACAGCGTCTCTAAAACCTACGTTATGGAAAGATCGCGAGTTTGGCCAGCGAATTTTGTTGCGGCAAGATGACCGATCCTACGTGGATAAGCCTATGGTATTTATGATGCTTCCCATTGGTGGAATTTCGGTTTAAACAACGGTCCGAATGCGGCCCGATTGGGCTGCATATTTGGTTACATTTCGAATTTGGGTGGGGGAGCCCATGACTGAAACTAGGAATTTGTACGCAGAGTATCTAGAGGAAATTGAAAATCGCAAATCGGAGGGCTTGAGCCCGAAACCCATCGAAGATGGCGCGCTGCTCGGCGAGGTTATTTCCCAAATAAAGGATACATCCAGTGAGCACCGAGACGCGTCAATAGAATTTTTTATCTATAACACTCTGCCGGGAACAACCAGCGCTGCCATTACAAAGGCAAGCTTCTTAAAAGAAATCATTCTCGGCGAGACGGATGTGCCGGAAATTTCCCAGTCCTTGGCGTTCGAGCTGTTGTCTCATATGAAAGGCGGCCCCTCGATCGAGGTGCTCCTAGATTTGGCTTTGGGTGATGACGACTCTATCGCTCAGCATTCAGCCGATGTCCTGAAAACACAGGTTTTTCTGTATGAGGCCGATACGGAACGGCTTCAAGAGGCCTATCAGGCAGGAAATGCGGTGGCGCGAGACATTCTCGAAAGTTATGCAAAAGGTGAATTTTTTACGAACCTACCTGATATCGAAGAAGAAATTAAAGTCGTGACTTACGTCGCCGCGGAGGGCGATATTTCCACCGACTTACTTTCTCCTGGCAACCAGGCGCATTCTCGAGCTGACAGAGAACTGCACGGTAAGAGTTTTATCTCCGAAAGGGCGCAGGCCGAGATTCGACAATTGCAGGCAGAGAACCCTGACAAACGAGTAATGTTAATCGCCGAAAAGGGAACGATGGGCGTGGGCTCCTCCCGGATGTCGGGGATCAACAACGCAGCTTTGTGGGCCGGAAAACAAGCAAGCAAGTACGTACCCTTCGTGAACTATGCACCTATCGTCGCAGGAACTAACGGTATTTCACCGATTTTCATGACCACGGTAGGCGTTACCGGGGGCATCGGTATTGATTTAAAAAACTGGACCAAAAAGCTGGGCTCTGATGGCAAACCAATAGTGAACAACGACGGTAATCCGGTTCTCGAGGAAAAGTACTCTGTTG
>DLVK01000174.1:0-3977 GCA_003444235.1 Rhodospirillaceae bacterium | reverse complement strand
TCGAAAGGAGATATTCCAGCGTCATGGACTTTCGATTACACCGGTACCGAGACTAGAAATCGAATCAAAGAATGACGCAACCAATAAACTTTTTGTGAGCAACGGATTACCGCTTGGATCTATTTACTGGCCAATTCGCGGCCTTTTTCGGTCAATTTGCAAACTAGCCAGTCGGGCTTGGTGGGATTGTCGAACCAAGGCTCTGCCCAGCCTTGCGCAATACAGCTTTTGACCGTGCGCTCGCTCACTTTCTGACCGTATTCGTCGAACAGGGGGAGTTTGCCGCCGGGCTGATCGAGGCCCCGCTTTAGCCATTCGATCTGGCTACGCGTCGGCCGCCCGCGCTTTGCAGCTGATTTAGCTCCCCGTGTCGCCGTTTTTACGGCTGACTCCATTATTTTACTCCGCTTGTTGCTGCGGCTGATTGAATTGCAATGGTACGTTAGAATGAGATCTTCGCCAAGGGCACATGGCAAGGGGACATGAAATGAGCGCTTGTTTGGTTTACGTAACCGCCTCCGACAAAGCAGAAGCGGAGAAAATCGGCAGAACAGCGGTCGAAGAAAAGCTCGCCGCGTGCGCAAATGTTTTGGGTGGACACATGTCGATTTATCGCTGGCAAGGGGAGGTGCAGCAGGATCAGGAAGTGGGACTGCTGTTGAAAACCATGGAAGGTCATGTGGCGGCGCTGACCGAGCGAATTCTCGCGCTGCATTCCTACGACTGCCCGTGTGTCGTCACTTGGCCTTTGACCGGCGGCAACCCGGACTTTCTTGCCTGGATCGAGAGCGAATCCAAACCCTAAATTGATACCGCTATCACAGCAACCTTCCACGTGACCGGGCAGAAGAGATCAGCTAAAGTTACCTAAAATAAAGCGAATCATCGACGGTATTGGGGGCAAGTGCGATGACGATGAAAACGATATTGGTGCCGATCGAGGAGAGCGAAGGGCTTGATGCGATACTGGATACGGCGCTTCTGACCGCGAATATATTCGGCAGTTATATCGAGGGGCTGTATTACCAGCCTACCGCGGCGAGCGCGATGGTGGTCGCCGGCGAAGGCTTGGTGGTGACCACACCGGAACTGGTCGAAAGCGTTGAGCAGCAGGACCGTGACCGGCGTGAACAAGTACACAAGCATTTCGAGGATTTCATGAAATCCAAAGGTGTGCCGATAGGCCCACCGACCCTTCCGCAGGATTCACCGCGGGCGAATTGGATCGAGGAAGAGTCGCCCAATTCAGAGATCGTAGGCAGCCGCAGTCGCGTTTTCGACCTGACCGTAGTCGCCCGGCCTAAAAAAGGCGCCAATATTGCTGCGATGAGTATTCTCGAAGCTGCACTCTTCGAAGGGGGCAAGCCGATTTTGATTGCGCCACCCACATCGCCGAAAAAACTCGACGAGCACTTAGCGATCGCTTGGAATAGTTCGACCGAAACCGCGCGATCGATTGCCTTCAGCATGCCGTTCATAAACCGGGCTAAGAAAGTAACTATCATCACCATCGAGGATTTCGGCGTGCCGGGGCCGACCGCAGCCGAGCTGGCCCGGCAGATGGAGCGTAACGGTATCGAAATCGAAACCGACACCAAGCATGTGGACCGGTCAAAAGAGAGTCCGGGCAAAGTGTTTCTCGATGAAGCGAAGGAAATCGGTGCCGACCTTTTGATCAAAGGGGCTTACACCCAAAGCCGGATCCGCCAAATGATCTTTGGCGGGGCGACCGATTATATTCTCTGGAATTCGGAAATCCCGGTGCTAATGGCGAATTAGAATTTGCCCTTAACCGGCGGCTAGGTATTGCCTGAGCGCGTCGGATTCGTTTTCGATCTCGCTCATCCGATGCTTGACCACATCGCCGATAGAGATGATCCCGCTCAAGGCGCCGTCATCCATTACCGGAATGTGACGCACCCGTTTTTGCGTCATGAGTTCCATGATTTCGTCGACGGTATCCATAGGTGAACAGGTAACAATTGAGGTGGTCATTAGCTCGGTTACCTTGTTTCCCAACACCTTATCTTTTTGTGTGGCCAATCCGCGGACTATGTCTCTTTCCGAGAGTACACCCAGCACATCGCCAGCGTTGTCGCGCACTAATATGGCGCCGATTTTATGCTTTTGTAGCGCGTCGGCCGCGTCTTGAACCGTGTGGTCCGGTGGAATGGAAATAATCTCATCGCCTTTGTGGCGTAAAATCACATCAACCCGCATCAGCGTCCTCCATTACGGCGCCGAACCCGGGATGATGCCTTAGGGGCAGTCAAACTCGCGCCCGGCTAATCCTGAAGTTCCCAATACACTTGGTATTATAGTGTGGCAGAATGTCGCAGGCTGCAAGGAAAAACGGCAAGGGCGCCGCCAGCTGCTTAATCGAAATCGAGGCCGATATCGAGCGACCCGACACTGTGGGTCAAAGCGCCGGAGGAGATCAGGTCCGCGCCCGCGGCAGCCAACTCGGCAACGTTCTGCAAAGTCACGCCACCTGAAATTTCCGTCAGCAGGCGTCCGTCTATTCGCTTGGCTGCTTCTCTCACCTGATCCGGTGAGAAATTGTCCAGCATTACCACGTCCGCTCCGTCCGGATGAAGGCTCAGCACCTCGTCGAGTTGATCCAGCGTGTCGACTTCAATGTCAATTTTGACCAGATGCCCGGCGTGGGCTCGCGCGCGCTCGAGCGCCGGTATGATGCCACCGGCTGCGGCGACATGATTGTCTTTGATCAGCATTGCATCATCGAGGCCGAAGCGGTGATTGATTCCGCCGCCGACGCGTACCGCATATTTTTCCAATATCCGATGTCCGGGTGTCGTTTTGCGAGTACAGACGATAGCAGTCTGGTGCGAGGCGACCGCGGCAACCATTTCCGCTGTCGCGGTGGCTATTCCCGAGAGCCGGCCGAGAAAATTAAGTGCGGTGCGCTCGCCCATCAGAATCGTTCGTGTCGTGCCCGAGACCGTCGCCAAGTGATCTCCTGGTGCGACGGACGCACCGTCCTCGACTGCCTTGTCGAATGTGACGTTGCTGTCGATCAGCCGGAAGCAGGCCTGGGCCACGTCGAGCCCGGCAATGATTCCCTGTTTGCGGGCGACAAAACGCGCGTCGCCGGAATCGCTGGATGAAATTATGGCATCGGTTGTGATGTCGCCGGCGCGGCCGAGATCTTCTTCCAGAGCCTGACGAACCAGCGGCTCGAGGAGCAGTGTAGGTAGCGGAGAAGGGGCGTCCGACATGGAATGGTTTGTTGAAAAGGGCGTCAGCTCAGTTCGAGCATACGTTCGACCGAGCGCCGTGCTTCGACGGCAACGGACGGGTCGACTTCGATCGTCGGCGAAAGCGTTTCGAGCGATTCCAGAATGCCGGGCAGCGTGATTCGCTTCATGTGCGGGCATAAATTGCAGGGCCGCACGAACTCGACATCGGGGTACTCCGCCGCCACGTTGTCGCTCATCGAGCATTCGGTGACCATCATTACCTTAGGCGGCCGATTGTCGCCGACATAGTCGATCATACCCGCAGTGGAACCGACAAAGTCTGCCGCGTCCAACACATCGGGCGGGCATTCGGGATGGGCGATCACGACCAGTCCGTCAAAGCCTTTGCGGTACTCGTTGATTTCTTCGGCGGTAAAACGTTCATGGACTTCGCAATGACCTTTCCAGGCGATGATCTCAACTTTGTCGGTCTGACTCGCGACATGGTTGGCGAGATATTCGTCCGGGATAAAGACCACTCTGTCGACACCCAGGCCTTCGACAATTTTGACCGCATTACCCGACGTGCAGCATACGTCCGATTCCGCTTTCACTTCCGCCGACGTGTTCACATAGGTGACAACGGGGAGGCCCGGGTATTTTTGCTTTAACAGGCGCACATCCGCACCGGTGATCGAGTCAGCCAGCGAGCAACCCGACAACATATCCGGCAACAGGACCGTCTTGTCCGGGTTCAACAGCTTCGCCGTCTCGGCC
>DLVK01000392.1:0-4884 GCA_003444235.1 Rhodospirillaceae bacterium | reverse complement strand
TTGGTGAATGAGGATGTGCTAAAGGCGCTAGGTCCCGAGGGTTATCTGATCAATATCGCGAGAGGCTCCGTGGTCGACGAGCGCGCACTCGCCAAAGCCTTAAAGGCGGGCGATATCGCCGGCGCCGCGTTGGACGTGCTGGAGAAAGAACCGAGCGCGCCCGAAGACCTGATCGGCCTCGACAATGTCATCCTCCAGCCTCATCAGGCCAGCGCGACGAACGAAACCCGCCAGGCCATGGCAGATTTGATGGTCGAAAATCTGACGCTGTTTTTCGAAGGCAAGCCGGTAAAAACGCCGGTGCCGGAGATGGGGTAACCCCTAACCCGCCGTACAGTAGCGCGTGTTATGCCAGCCGGTGGTACAGCAAAAATCCGGTCGGCGGCCGACGCTATTGGTCCGTGCGACGATGTGCAGAATGGCCTCGTTATGAACCCCTTGCGAGCCGATCAACCGACTACGGGGATACCGTAAGGGCTTTCCGCGAAACGTCAGAATTTGGCTCTCGACCGGAATGCAAGAGACGGACGCGATGTGTTCCATAAATCCGCGCACGTTTTGGCTTCGGTCGACTTTAAATTCGAAAACCTGTCCCAATAGGGTCTTCACGAAGATCGTGTATTGGCTTTGCGCCGAAACTTCCGTCCCTAGACCGGTGAAACCGGTTAAAAAGGCGGAAATACAAAGCACCTTCACTATTCGCATTGTCTGCACTCCAATGCTCAAATAATGGTTAACAAAACGTTAATAACCATTAAATAGTGCGAAATAGTGATGATGTCTACAGATTTTTTTACTGTAGTTACTGTGGATAGTGCTCAGGATTTAGCCAGATCCCACACCGCATCTTCGTCGACGGGGTAACATGGCCGTGGCAGCGCCTTCCAATCGAAGCGAGTCAGTACCGGTGTCGTCATGCCCGGGGCGTCCACTTCGAATATCTCGTCATTTTCGAAGAAAATATCGAAGCCGGCACGGAAATGGCCGCGGGACTTGAGCGCTACCGTAGAGAACGAGGCGATATCGAGGCCGAATGCTTCGATCAGCGCGGGATCGTACATTTGCATGCGACGGCTAATTACGAGCAATGTCATACCGCCAAGTTTGAGCGCCGCCGCGGGGCCGATTTTCATGGTGCGCCCGGCTCGGCAACCGCGCCGCCCGGGTACGAAGCCATCCGAAAGCGCCAGCACCTCGACTTCGCGGGTGAAGGTTTCGGTGAAGTCGTATGCGGGCTCGCGGTTGAAAGTTGCCTCGAATTTAGCGCCGATGCCGTTTTCGTGGGCTTCCGCCGCGACCGCAGGATCGGAGAACAAGCCAAAACAGACATTTTCCACGCCGGCCTCGATTAGCGGCAGCAAAAGACCCGTCGTATTGCCGCACCCGCCACCACCCGGGTTGTCGGCCACATCCGCAAGACACACCTTCTTGGCGCCGCCGGACTGTCCGGCCGCTACCGCTTGGGCGACCGCGTCTTCGATCGGCGTCAGGCGCACGAGAAAATCCTCCCGCCCCGCCCATATCTCTGGTGCCAACCGGTCGGTAATCTCATCCACCGCCGCCTGCTCTCCATAGGCCATCGCCGTGAGGCCGCATTTCGAGAGGTCCGCAAAGGAGAAGGAACCGACCACGGAAACGCTCACAAGGTCGTCGTTTTCCTCCTGTGCCTTGGTCGCAGCCCGGATGGCATCGGCGTAGGTACCCCGCGGGGCGGTCAGCAATCGGACCGAAGGTGGCGTGATCGGTAAGCGCACGCGCGCCTTGGCAAATCGTTCGCCCTCAAGCATTCGCCTTAGGATATGCGCTGCTTCGGTGGCGCGTTCCGGCTGATCCACATGGGGATTGGTCTTGTAGGAAATGATGATGTCCGCATTGTCGATCATGCGCTCGGAAATATTGGCGTGAAGGTCGACGGTGACGACGACGGGAATCTCCGGCCCCACCACATCCCGTACCATCTCATAAAGTTCGCCGTCCGGATCCTCGTCGTGGGTGGCCGCCATGGCGCCGTGATTGCAGATATAGACCCCGTCCAAAGGTGCGGCATCCTCGAGCATCTTGCGGACGTCCGCGAGATAGCGCTTGAAAAAGCCCTCGTCGATCGGCCCCCAGGGTTCGTAATAGGTGCAGATTGTGGGTACCGGGGTCCAATCGCCGGTCTCGTTCATCGTTTTGATGAAAGGCTTGATTTCGCGGGCCAGAATCGGCGCGTCCTTCGCCGCTTCCTCGAGTATCTCCTCACCCACCAGGTAACAGGACTTCTTAAAGTCTTCCTCCGTCGTTACCGGACAAAAGGAATTCACCTCCAACATGATCGATACGATGCCAATCCGAGCCATCGCGCCCTCCCTCTAATTCGCCGATCAGTTATAAAGCGCGATGGCCGATGAAAACAACGCACCACCTTGACGATACTTCACCGCTCCGGTCTCTTATTCCAAAATCGCTTCGAGGGAGACAATCATGAGCGATGACACATTATTCAACTTGAACGACGCCAGTTTGGGAATTCCGAGGGAACTGGCGCCCGGCATCAACACACGCATTTTTCCCGGCGAACAGGCCATGCTTTCAGTCGTTACGATCGATCCCAATGCCGAAGGCAAATTGCATCATCACCCGGAAGAACAATGGGGCGTTCTTCTAGAGGGATCTGCATTGCGCATTCAGGGTGACGGCGAGTTTCCCATAAAGAAGGGCGACTTTTGGCGCACGCCGGCCAACGTACCGCACACCATCAAAGCCGGACCCGAGGGGGCAACCATACTCGACATTTTCAGCCCGCCGCGCGATGAATACCGCAAAGCCGGAAGCGGCTTCGGCACCGATGACGCGTAAGGACACCTGACCAAATGAGTGACGAACTTGCTACCCAAACCATCGCCGATTTCGTACTCGTCGCCCAGTTCGAAGATATCCCGAGCGACGTCCGTCACGAGGCACACCGAACGCTTTTGAATTGGATGGCCGTCGCGGTGGGCGGATGCCGACACGAATCCGTCGATATCGTGCTGGAAACACTACCGGCTGCCGATCAATCGGCTTCCGTTCTAGGCCGGTCCGAAAGAACCGACGGGCTCAATGCCGCTTTGGTCAATGGGATTTCAAGCCATGTGTTCGATTTCGACGACACTCACCTCGCCACCGCAATTCATCCGGCGGGGCCGGTACTGGCGGCGATACTGCCGATTGCCGAGCGACAACCCGTCACCGGCGCAGAGTTCATTCATGCCTTAATCCTAGGTATCGACGTTACCTGCCGGCTGGGCCAGTCGGTTTCCCCGGATCATTACAGCGTTGGCTGGCACATCTCGGGTACGGCAGGAATTTTCGGTGCCGCCGCCGCGGCCAGCCGACTGCTCGGCAACAATGCGGAGCAGACCCGCTGGGCCCTCGGGCTGGCGGCCACGCAGAGTTCGGGCATGCGGGAAATGTTCGGCTCCATGTGTAAAAGCTTCCACGTTGGAAATGCAGCCAAGAACGGCTTGATGTCGGCGATGCTGGCGAGCAAAGGCTTCACCAGTTCCGAGCAAGGTATCGAAGCCAAACGCGGCTGGGCCCATGTCACCTCCACCAAGCAAGACTTCTCGCGCATTACCGACAGGCTCGGCAAAAACTTTCTGATCATGGAAAACAGTTACAAGCCTTTTGCCTGCGGGGTGGTGGTTCATCCCGGTATCGACGGGTGCATTCAATTGCGAAACGAGCATGATTTGACACCGGATGATATCGAAAGCATCGAATTGAAAGTTCATCCGTTGGTGCTGGAACTGACGGGCAAGACCGCGCCCCGGACCGGGCTCGAGGGAAAATTCAGCATCTATCACTCATGTGCCACGGCAATTCAGCACGGCAAGGGTGGCGAGACAGAGTTTTCCGACGAGGCCGTAAACGACCCAACAGCGGTATCGCTTCGAGAAAAAGTAAATGCAGAGATCGACCCGTCAGTGCCTGCGGATGCCATGGGCATCACCATAACCACCAAGGACGGCCGGTCATTGGAAATATATGTGGAGAAAGCCTTAGGCAGTCTCGAGAACCCGCTTGGCGATACCGCACTCGACGAAAAGACCCGCGACCTATGCCAGCCCCTTCTTGGGGACAGTGGCACCGAGAAATTGATAGAGACCTGCCGTGGCGCAGTCGAATTGGCTGATGCATCGGCGATAACAACGGCTGCAACGCCGTAAGGAGAAAATCATGGGCGTCACCGAAACCCTCGCCAAGCTCGCAATCGAAACCTCATGGGAGGATATTCCCGAGGCGGCGAAAGAATCCGCCAAACTCCGCATTCTCGACATGGCGGGAATTGCACTTGCCGGCGCCAATCAATCCTCGACGAGGATCGCCCTCGATACGGCGCGATATATGGGAGGCAATGGCCGGGCGAGCATAATCGGCCATGGCGACCGGACGTCTTCGCCGCTCGCGGCCTATGTCAACGCGACCGCCGCACACGCCCAGGAATATGACGACTATACCAAGGGCGTTACCCACGCGATCGTGGTTATGGTGCCGGGCGCCCTCGCCTATGCGGAAGGCAAAGAACTCTCCGGCCGCGATCTCATGGCAGGCTTTATCGCTGGCTTCGAGGTCGAAAGTCGGGTCGCCCGCGGCATCCGTCCGGCGCTCCTCGATCGCGGATGGCATCCGAACGCAATCCTGGGCTCGATCGGCGTCGCGGTGGCTGGCGCGCGAATGGGCGGGCTCGACGTAGACAAAACCCGAATGGCGATCGCCGTCGCCGCATCCGAAGGATCGGGGCTTCGCAAGAATGTGGGTTCCATGGGTAAGGCATTCCATGTGGGCCACGGCGCGAGATGCGGTGTATTTGCCACACTCCTCGCGGAACGCGGTTACAAGATGGACCCGGACATTATTGAG
>DLVK01000247.1:762-3771 GCA_003444235.1 Rhodospirillaceae bacterium | reverse complement strand
GGTTTGAAAATTTACCGCTACACGGTCAAGCTGGAAGGGGTGAAATCCTCCGGTTACCGCACGGTCTTTATCGCCGGTGTGCGCGACCCGATTTTAATTTCGGTGATCGACGAGTTTATCGCGTCCTGCCACGAGCGTGTCGCCCTGGAAGCGAAAAACTTGGGCATTCCTCAGGATCAATATCGGCTCAACATCCGGGTTTACGGCAAGGACGCAACCATGGGTCCGCGCGAGCCGATCGAGACCCCGCAATCGCACGAGATCGGCCTACTGGCGGATGTGTTGGCCGACGATCAGGAAACCAGCAAGGCGATCATGGCAAAAGCCCGCTACGCACTGCTGCACACGGACTTCCCGGGTCGGAAATGCATCTCGGGCAATCTCGCCATCCCGTTTTCGCCTTCGGACATGCCGGTCGGCCAGACCTACGAATTCAATATCTGGCACGTAATGGAAATCGACGATCCGCTGGCGCCGTTCCCGATCGAGATGGTGGAGGTCTAAACGATGGCAACTTTAGCCGAACTGACCTCGGTACTGCGCTCGAAGAACGCAGGCGCTTTGCTGTGCACGCTCGATCTCATGTTCGAGGAAGAATCCACATACCAAAAGGTACGCGACAGCGGGGTGCTCACACCGGGCCTGATTGCGGGTCTTTATGGCCTTTCCGACAACGAAGTATCGATCATTCCGTATGACGTCGCCTATGCCATAAAGATCACCATTCCCCGGCTGCACAAATCCGGCGATCCGGACGATTCGGATATTTATGGCGCTCAGCAACATGCGCCGCTGCTGGATATCGACATACCTGACTGATCGCCGCAAAATCGTCGGATAGGATATGGCGACACAACCGCTCCCTTTCGACGATGTAAAACGCCTTGCCGTTCGCCTCGGGTCCGACCCCGACCTGGTCCAGGGCAGGAGCGGTACGATCTCGGTCAAGGAAAGCGGGTTGATGTGGGTGCGGGCCGAGGTGGCGAGCCTCGCCATTGCCGAACAGTCCGACATTTTCATTCCCCTCCGCTTGGATAAGGTGCTGAGCGGTATTGGAACCGATGTCGACGACCCCACCGAACAAGCTACCCTGGAGGCAGAGCTGGGCCACGAAATCGACAAGGTGGTGCGGCCGTTCCCATTTACAGCCCTGGAATCGCTTTTTGCACAGCGGATTGTCGCCCAAGTGACCCCGCCCGACCTGTTGGCCATCACCGTTGAATCTAACGCAGAAGAAATTCTGTCTGAGCGATTGGAAGGATTACGATGGGCATTCGCGCCATTGGCCTCGCCAGGCGCACCGCTCAATAGGGCTGCCGCATCGGCGCTCGGCAGTACTTCCGACCCGCCGGACATCCTGATCCTCTCCCATTGGGGAGCAGCTGTCGGAGCACCCGACTGCGATGCGCTTGAAACGCTCATTGGTGAACTCAAACGCCGCCTGGGCCGGCAAGCACGACCGGTACCAGCGCCCGATCACGGTCGCCTAGGGACCCTTCTCGCCGCAGACGACGAATGGCGGCTTCCCGCACACGGGGAAATTCATGCACTCGGACGCGACACGCAGAGTTTAGATTGCTGCTCCAAAGGTTTTTTGACGCTTGGTCAAGCAATGGCGCTGGGTCTTGGTCCGCCCGCGATAGAACCGGAAGAGACGCTTTGGCAGGCGGCGCTTCGCCACGAAAAAGCCTTCCGCGAGCGACCGGGTTATTTAATCGTGCCGGAAGCAGGCGTCGTCGTGGCCGCCGATTTGACGCCGCAGACCGAATCCTTGCTCGCCGGCTTCGCCCGCATGACCCTCAGGATTCAGGATTCAGAAAATCTCGCCCCATTCTCGGTCGACGATATCTCCCATTATCTAGATTGGCAGCGGGATCGTTGGCGCGAGGAGGCCGAGCAAACCGAAACGCCGAGGCTCAATACAAATGTCTAGAATCTGGTGTATAACGCAGCCCGCAAACGCACTGATTTCGGCGTAAAAAGAAGGGGAAATCCGATGGGAAATAAAATCAACGCCAACGGCATCGATATAAATTACCAGATCGAAGGGCCGGAAGACGCGCCGGTTACCATGTTCAGTAATTCGCTAGCTTCGAATCTCGGCATGTGGGACGGCCAGGCAGCGGCATTTTCCGGCGACTATCGCATCCTGCGCGCCGATACCCGCGGCCACGGCCAAACAGAGCCGACCTCACCCCCCTATTCGGTCCAACTGTTACTCGACGACGCGCTGGCGCTGTTGGATGCACTCGGTATCGACAAGGTTCACTTCTGTGGCCTGTCGCTGGGCGGCATGATCGGCCAACGCTTCGGTGCTTTCAACGGCGACCGTCTTCACAGCCTGACCATCTGCGACACCACCGCTGAAATGCGCGACCCGTCGCTTTGGGACACGCGCATTGCCGCAGCGCGAGAGAACGGTATGGAAGGCATTCGCCCGACGACGGTCAGCCGCTGGTTCACCGAAGCTTTTGTCGAAAGCGGCGATCCCGTACTCGACAAGGTTGGCGTAATGATCGAATCGACACCGCTCGATGGTTTCATCGGCTGTTGTGAAGCTATTAAAGTCATGGATCAAGTCGACATTCTGGCCGACATCAAAACACCGACCCTGATCATCAATGGCAAGCAGGACCAAAGCACGACGGTCGAACATGCCCAGTTCCTCAACGACAACATCGCGGGCTCGAAACTTGTCATCCTCGATCCCGCGGCCCATTTATCGAATGTGGAGCAGGAGGGCGAGTTCAATGCCGCGCTCAAGTCCCACATCGACGCCAACTAGTCATAATCCGGAGTAACAAATGTCCAACGACAAACCGTCGATCGCCATCATCGGCGGCACCGGCGATCTAGGCTCGGGGCTCGGCCTCAGATGGGCCAAAGCGGGGTATCCTGTCATCATAGGTTCGCGATCGAAAGAGAATGGCGAACGGGCGGCCACCGAACTAGCTGAAAAGTCCGGTGGAACCGTGACCGGCAATGAAAACGCCGCCGCCGCCGCCGCCG
>DLVK01000247.1:0-455 GCA_003444235.1 Rhodospirillaceae bacterium | reverse complement strand
CGCCGCCGCCGCCGCCGCCGCAGATTTGGTGGTCCTTACCGTTCCCTATTCCAACCACCAGCCGATGCTGGAAGCCATCAAAGACGCCGTCCAAGGCAAGATTCTGGTCGACGTCACCGTTCCGTTGATGCCGCCCAAGGTAATGCGCGTGCAATTGCCCGAGGCGGGATCAGCGGCCAAGGCGGCGCAAGACTATCTTGGCGAGAATGTGCGCGTCGTCTCCGCGTTTCAGAACATTGCCGCCGACCTGCTGCAGGATTTGACGGCAGAAATCGAATGCGAGGTTTTGGTCTGCGGCAACAAAAAGGATGCAAGGGCCGAAGTGGTGGCACTTGCCGAAGCCGCCGGTATGACCGCCTGGCATGCGGGTGCGATCGGTAATTCCGCTGCCGCAGAAGCGCTCACCTCACTCTTGATCTTCATCAACAAGAACGGCCCGGTAACCCATGCCGGCA
>DLVK01000068.1:0-3011 GCA_003444235.1 Rhodospirillaceae bacterium | reverse complement strand
TTTGACCGGCTTGACCCCGACGCACCGGCGCGCGACCTGTTCAAGGCGGCAGCCAAGCGGCAGGAGGGGTTGTTCCGCGAAACGAATGTTGAGGCGCTGATCGATAATTTCGACTGGCTGAAGACGGCGGTCGAGGTCGCCGAGCGAGAGCGCTTCGTGCATTTCGACCTGATCTTCGCCGACGTAATGAAAGCGCGGGGCGGTTTCGATGTAATCGTCGGAAACCCCCCATGGGCAAAGCCCTCGTGGAACGAAGGGTTGGTACTGGCAGATATCGACCCGCTTCATGCGGGGTTGTCGGCGTCCGACGCAAAGAAGGTTCTCCCCGAGGCGCTGCCGAAGTCGCCTACCGTGCGGCGCGATGGGCGGCTGGTTCCGGCAGTAGAGGCCTTCCTTCAGGACTTCGTGTCGACCCGGGGGGCGATGGAAGTGACCTCGTCCGAGGTGATGAACCCCTTCGCCGGGGGCGGGTCGAACAACCTCTACCGCTGTTTCATCGACCTTTCGTTCCGGCTGATTGCGCCGGAGGGGTTTGCGGCGTTGATCCACCAGGATGGGCACCTTGGCGATCCGAAATCTGGGGCGTTCCGACGGCACTGGTATGCCCGGATCGTGAAGCACTTCCATTTCCGAAATGAAATGAAGCGCAAGATGTTTGCCGAGGTTCACAACGAGACGGATTTCTCGTTGAATATTTATAGAGGTGGTGACGGTTTGCCGTCTTTTGATCAAGTCTCACACGCCTTTCTTCCGTCGCAGATCGAGGACTCTTATGCCCACGACGGCATGGGAATTGTTGAGGGAATCAAGAACGCCGATGGAAAGTGGAACGCTAAGGGCCACCGAGATAGAATAATACGGATTGACCATGCCTCTCTTTCGATAATTCATTCTCTCTCTGAGGAGGAAACCGTTCCTGTTGAAGAAGCCCGTTTCATTCAGCCATTCTCGACACATACTCTCGACGTATTCGGGCAGATGGCGCATTTCCCGAAACTGGAAGCGGCTGTCCGCAAAATTGAGCGTACTATCGCCTCGGCGACAGGCGAGAGGACGGTTGAGATTCCCCTTTGGCAACAGTCGCCTATCTGGAACGAAACTGCCTCACAAAAAGACGGGACAATTCAGCGGAACACGGCATTTCGTCCTGCGGATCAGATGATCCTCCAAGGACCGTTATTCCATGTTGGAAATCCGCTCTACAAAACGCCCCGAACCATTTGTAATACCAACAAAGCGTATGACGTCATTGACCTAACATCCGCGCCGGAAGGCTATCTGCCTCGGACCAACTATGGACCTGCGGTAGGAATGACCGAATACCGTAGCCGCATAACCCGGTGCCGGTGGGACTCAACGAAAGGCCACGCGGATTTCTATCGCGTTGCATTTCGAAATATGATCGCCTTGAATGGTGAACGCAGCTTGATTGCAGCATTGATCCCACCAGGATTTACCCACGTCCATGGTGTCCAAAGTCTTGCATTCCGAGAAGATAAAAACCTCATAAGCTTCTATACGAACGCTTTGTCAATAGTATTTGATTTCATCATTAAGGCAGCAGGTAAGCAGAATGCGGAAGGAATGCTTTCGGAATTACCTTACGTCGAAACCGATCTGACTGCATGTAGTAGAGCTCTTCGCCTCGGATGTCTGACCTCCGCCTACTCAGATCTTTGGAATCGATATGCAAGTAAACTTGAGGTCATGCCGTGGTCCTCGAATGACCGCCGGCTGTACCTTTCGGGGCCGGTTGCAGGTCCGCCGTACTGGGATCGCACTGTTGGACTTCGTACTGAGTTTGTCCGCCGTATGGCGCTTGTGGAGATAGACGTTCTGGTCGCACAGGCTCTTGGCCTGTCTCTCGACCAGTTAACTGAGATTTACCGCGTCTACTTCCCACTGATGCAGCAGTATGAGCATGGCACGTGGTATGACCAAGCAGGGCGAATTGTCTGGACCAACAATAGTAGCGGACTCCCCGGCGTCGGCTGGCTCGACGATCGCGGCAAGAGCCCCGGTCGCGCCGCGTGGGAGGAAATCCTCGCCGAGAACCCGTCTGAACTGACCTGTACGGCCGTAGACGACACTATGCCCGGCGGTCCGCGCACTGTGACACGCCAGTTCGTCGGCCCCTTCACGCAATGCGACCGGATCGAAGACTACAGGCGCGCCTGGGCGCATTTCGAGCGGCTGAAATCCGAAGAGGCCGGCTGAGATGAACCCGATCCTGCTTGCCCGCCATGTTCAGGAAAGCCTGCGCGAACTGGTCCATACGACCCTGAACAGTTCCAGCCGGGCCTTCGAGGGTATGGTTGATCGGTTCCTCGAAGAACCCGCAAACTTCATTAAAGGCCCTTGGGTTTCGGTTGACATGCCGTTCCGGCAAATCGACGGGGCGGCTGACGGGACTTGGGCGCAGCCTTTCGCTGAAGTCCCGCTGCGTTTCGCCCCTTACCAGCACCAGACCGATGCCTTCGCGCGGCTAAGTGGCGAGGGTATGCGCTCGACGCTGGTGGCGACTGGGACCGGATCGGGCAAGACAGAGTCCTACCTCTGGCCAATCCTCGATCACTGCCGGCGAAACAAGGGGAAGCCGGGGATCAAGGCGATCCTGATCTATCCGATGAACGCTCTGGCGACCGACCAGGCGCGCCGGATTGCGGCCGCGCTATCCGGGATCGCAACCCTGCACGGGGTGCGCGCGGGTATTTACGCGGACGCCGAACCGAAGAACGCGACCCACGAGGTGACCGCGGACAGCATCATCACCCACCGTGAGACGATGCGTCGCAACCCGCCGGATATTCTGCTCACCAACTACAAGATGCTCGACTACCTCCTCCTGCGTGGGCGGGACAAACCGTTGTGGCAGGCGAACGATCACGAGTCCCTCAGGTTTATCGTGGTCGACGAAATGCACACGTTTGACGGCGCGCAGGGAGCGGACCTTGCCTTGCTCCTGCGGCGCCTCAAGTATCGGCTTGGGACCCCCGAGGGACACCTCGTCT
>DLVK01000526.1:0-4208 GCA_003444235.1 Rhodospirillaceae bacterium | reverse complement strand
GTTGATAATCTGATCGGCGACAGTCCGCGCGCTCAAGCGACTACCTCGCTCGCCAATTTATCGACCGCAATTCGCGAACATCGTCCCGGTCTGACCGTTGAACAGTTGGCCGAGGAATTGTTGCGGCCGATGCTGCGTGAATGGCTTGACGCCAACCTTCCCGATATGGTCGAACGGTTGGTGCAGAAAGAGATTCAACGAATGGCGGACGAAGCCGAGCCGAAATAGGCCTACTGGCATCTTGGCATTTCGACCGGCAAGACGCACAAGACCGCCCCGAAGTAGGCATTCATGACCTCGCTTGAAAAAAATTATCAACCCGAAGCGGTTGAATCCAAACGCTATGCGGAATGGGAAGACGGGGGAGCCTTCGGCTGTGGCCAAGTGCCAGATGGCGACCCATTCGCCATTGTCATTCCTCCCCCGAATGTCACCGGCAGCCTCCATATGGGCCATGCGCTCAATAACACGCTGCAGGATATTTTGATTCGCCACGCACGGATGACTGGCCGCGACGCCCTTTGGCAGCCGGGGATGGATCACGCAGGTATTGCGACTCAAATGGTCGTAGAGCGGCAGCTCGCGGAATCGGGTGAAAATCGCCGCGATTTAGGGCGTGAAAAATTCCTTGAACGGGTTTGGCAATGGAAAGCTGAGTCTGGCGGCACCATTACCCGCCAGTTGCGTCGCCTTGGCGCGTCTTGCGATTGGTCGCGTGAGCGCTTTACCATGGATGATGGACTAAGCCGTGCGGTGCTGAAGGTATTCGTCGATCTTCATGAAAAAGGTTTGATTTATCGCGACAAGCGATTGGTGAATTGGGATCCGAAACTGGAAACCGCAATTTCCGATTTGGAAGTGGTGCAAACCGAGACCAACGGCCATCTTTGGTATTTTCGCTATCCTGTGGACGGCGAAGAAGGGCGCCATATCACGGTGGCCACCACGCGACCGGAAACCATGCTTGGGGATACTGCAGTTGCAGTGCATCCAGACGACGAACGCTACAAGGATATTGTCGGCAAGCATTGCGTCCTGCCCCTTGTCGGCCGGCGTATCGTAATTGTGGCCGATGAATATGCCGACCCCGAACAAGGTTCGGGCGCGGTCAAAATTACCCCGGCACACGATTTTAATGATTTCGAGGTGGGGCGGCGCCACGGGCTCGACATGATCAATGTTTTCGACACGCGAGGGCGTATCAATGACGAAGCGCCGGAAGGTTATCGCGGTCTCGATCGATTTGAAGCGCGCGACAAAGTGGTGGCAGACATTGAGACGGCGGGACTACTGGAAAAAATCGAAGACCATGCCCATACCGTGCCCTATGGCGACAGAGGCGGGGTGCCGATCGAGCCCTATCTCACCGATCAGTGGTTCGTAAATGCGGCCGAACTGGCCAAGCCGGCAATCAAGGCCGTCGAAGACGGTAAGACAAAATTCGTGCCCGAGAATTGGTCCAAAACCTATTTCGAATGGATGCGCAACATTCAGCCTTGGTGCATTTCGCGCCAATTGTGGTGGGGACACCAAATCCCTGCATGGTACGGCCCCGACGGCGAAATTTTCGTGGCTCTATCGGAGGAAGATGCGTTGGCCGCCGCGGAGAAGCATTACGGCGCGAAAACTGAACTCACCCGCGATGAGGACGTGCTGGACACATGGTTCTCGTCGGGGCTCTGGGCATTTTCGACACTGGGTTGGCCCGATGAGACACCTGAACTCAAGCGATACTACCCGACCGATGTGCTGGTGACGGGATTCGACATCATCTTTTTCTGGGTCGCTCGCATGATGATGTTGGGTATCGAATTCATGGGCGAGGTACCGTTCCACACGGTCTATGTGCATGCGTTGGTACGTGACGAAAAAGGCCAGAAAATGTCCAAATCCAAGGGCAATGTGATCGATCCCTTGGATTTGATAGATCAGTACGGTTGCGATGCGTTGCGATTTACATTGGCATCCTTGGCTGCGCCGGGGCGTGACATAAAACTGTCGAGTAGTAGGGTCGAAGGCTCTCGAAATTTCGCGACCAAAATCTGGAATGCGGCGCGATTCTGCGAAATGAACGAATGTCCCTTTGGCGCTCCGTTCGACCCGACCGACGTGAGCCAGACGGTCAATCGCTGGATTATAAGTGCGCTCGTGGACTGCAAGGAAGAGACCGCCCGGGGGCTCGAACTGTATCGGTTCAACGATGCGGCCCAGACCTTATATCAATTCATTTGGGGCACCTATTGCGATTGGTATCTCGAGTTTGCGAAACCGCTTCTGGATGCCGACGACAAAGACGTCCAGGCTGAAACGCGAGCCACCGCAGCCTGGGTCTTCGAACAGATCCTCCATCTTTTACATCCCTTTATGCCCTACCTTACCGAAGAGCTTTTTCAACGGCTCGTCGATGCTGACGAAGCCCCATTGATGTTACGCCGTTGGCCAGAATTCCAAGAAAGCCTGACCGACGAAGAGGCTGCCCATGAGATCGATTGGGCCATCCGGTTGATTTCCGGTATCCGATCGGTGCGTTCGGAAATGAATGTACCGGCCGGTGCTAAAATTCCGGGTATCATCGCGGGCCTCCATGAAAACTCGCTGTCCTGGTTGAAGGAGCACGAGCAGTTGATCCTTAGGCTCGCTAGATTAGACAACATCGTTGTCGACAGTGACGCGCCAAAAGGTGCAGTTCAGTTGGTGCATGATGAGGCGAATGTTTTTCTGCCCTTGGCCGATGTTATCGACCTGAATGCGGAACAGGACCGGCTCAAAAAGGAAATCGCCAAGGCGGACGGAGAGATCGTCAAACTTTCAAAGAAACTCGGCAACGAACAATTCCTTGCCAAGGCACCGGAAGCCGTTGTCGAAGAGCAGCGCGAGCGCTTGTCCGCGGAAGAGGCTTTGAAAGCAAAACTTACATTTGCGTTGGATCGCCTGGCGTCGATACAGTGACGACACGGCTGCTGGGGTGCTTTTCAATCATACTGTTCAGCCTTACGGCTTGCGCCGCACCGCAGCGCCAGTCGGTCGATCTGCGACAAATTAGTTATTGGGGGCTTGGCTGGAGCTTGCGAGGGGCACCCAACCGCATTAGTAGCGCTATTCCACCGATGGTTAGAATGCTTCAGCAGGATCACCCGAAAGTACGATCCGTATCTCCATCTGCGGAGCAGCGGCAGCGCTACGGGGCCGCGTTGAATAGACTCAGAAAAGCCAACCGCCGATTAGTGGGAAACCGGATGATTGGCCTGTTTACAGTCCAGAATCTCGGGTGTGCCGGGCGAAGCTTTCCGGTTTTTGATCAAGATAAACCGGCAGCGGTTTTTTTCGTCCTAGACGTGGAAAGGATAGCTAAGCCTGATCCAAAATGGTGCGATCGGAGTCAGTCATCGCCGATAGAGTTCGGCCGGTTTGTCGTCGATGAAATCAGCCGGCATCTGGTTGAAACGGGAAAGTCTGGTTGACAAGTCAACGGCCGCACGGCACTCAACACGCCAAAAAAAATTGCATAAGCATAGCAAGTGTTTGTAAGAGTGAGGCGCTATGACTATCGATAAGTCGAAACTACCAAGCCGTTACGTATCGGTCGGGCCCGAAAGCGCGCCGCACCGATCCTATTATTATGCCATGGGAATGAGCGAGGAGGAGATTGCGCTCCCGTTCGTTGGCGTCGCTTCCTGTTGGAATGAGGCAGCCCCCTGCAATATCGATCTTTCGCGGCAGGCACAGGCGGCCAAGAAAGGGGTTAAGGCGGCGAAAGGAACGCCCCGCGAATTCACCACCATTACTGTTACGGATGGAATCGCGATGGGACATGCGGGCATGAAAAGCTCGCTCGTGAGCCGCGACCTGATTGCGGACTCCGTCGAGCTTACAATGCGCGGACACTGTTACGACGCCCTAATCGGATTGGCGGGGTGCGACAAGTCGCTACCCGGCATGATGATGGCGATGATCCGCCTGAACGTTCCGGCGGTGTTCATGTATGGCGGATCGATCCTGCCGGGGAGATACAAAGGCAAGGACGTTACGGTTCAGGATGTATTCGAAGCCGTGGGTGCCCATAGTGCGGGCAATATGAGCGATGAGGATTTGCACGAGCTGGAATGCGTCGCCTGTCCGTCGTCGGGCTCGTGCGGTGGGCAATTTACCGCGCACACCATGGCTTGCGTATCCGAGGCGGTTGGCCTTGCAATTCCAGGTTCGGCGGG
>DLVK01000529.1:0-3015 GCA_003444235.1 Rhodospirillaceae bacterium | reverse complement strand
CGGACGGACGACATTATCAATGTCGCGGGACACAGGCTCTCGACGGGCGCGATGGAGGAAGTCCTCGCTGATCATCCGGATGTCGCGGAATGTGCCGTGATTGGTGTCGCGGATCAATTGAAGGGACAGGTTCCGCTTGGATTTCTGGTGCTTTCAGCTGGTGTCAACCGTGGGCATGACGAGATTGTTGGCGAGGTCGTGAAGCTGGTACGCGAACGAATTGGGCCGGTCGCGGCATTTAAAACCGCAACCGTGATTGATCGATTGCCGAAAACCCGCTCCGGGAAGATTCTGCGGGGGACAATGCAGAAGATTGCCGACAGCGAGACTTATAAGATGCCTGCGACTATCGATGATCCTGTCATCCTCGATGAAATTGAGTCCGCGCTTAAGGATATCGGTTACGCCGGAGGATAGGCACTGCATTCCGA
Source organism: Rhodospirillaceae bacterium (assembly GCA_003444235.1). Lineage (GTDB taxonomy): Bacteria > Pseudomonadota > Alphaproteobacteria > UBA8366 > UBA8366 > UBA8366. The sequence goes on along the minus strand of DLVK01000529.1, from coordinate 2,584 downwards.
TGCTTCGCGTCGTGTGGCGGGGTTGGTCGTCGAACGACTACCGGTCGAATTTGTTTGGCGACGGGAGAATGGGAAATGCCGCAGCTTCACGACTTCCGTTAGCCGGATGAATCCGACGCGTATCGAGCCGCTCGCAACGCGTTGTTGGAAGCGGAGCGAGTATCGCCGCAAAACGGAAGAACTTGTAGAATTACATCGCGCCTTGCCGCCCAAAGGTTAGATCCAGGTGAATACCCCTTTGTCGATCGAGCTGGCGGCAGGGTCGCGATGTTGGAGCTATACGGCACCACTCATGACACGCTGGTTCTCTATAGCTTCATCCATCGGACGTAACTAACTCGGTCTCCGATGTGCACGGCGTTTCTTGGTGGTTTGAACAGCAATGTTCCGCATCTTAGCTTGCACGCCGCAATTGCGGCCGTTGCCCAGGCGAAACCGGTGGAATTGGATGCCTTTGCCACCTCTCGGAATTGGGACGCGTTGCAAACGTTGTCCTGTGGGGGAACCGGCTATGGTATTGCGTATGGCGGAGAATATAGTGACGCCAATCAGTTTATCATCTTGGTTGTATTCCGTAAGTCGGAATACGGCATGTGCTACTTTTATGGAACGCAGCTGTTCATTTCGCCACCGGAGGATGGCCAACATCCGCGACATATGGATCTTATGTGGACGCTATGGAACATCCCCGACGCGACGCTTTCTCAGCGTCCGCAGGAATGGTGGCCACAACTTAACTATTGATGCATCAACTCCACGGGAAGGGACTTTTGGACATCGGATGCAGCGTTCCTTCCTCATAACGCGAGAGGCGAAACGGCTCCAGAAGTGTTGACGCGTCTCCCGTCAATTCTTCGGCAACCAGTTTTCCAACGCCGATCATCTTGAAGCCGTGATTAGAATCGGCGATCACGTAGCAGTTCTCTCGGAATATGTCGAACACCGGAAAACTGTCCGGCGTGAAACATCCAATGCCCCCGGAAGGTTCTTTCTTATATCGCGGGGTTTGTCCTTCGAAGCGCTTCTGGCAATGTGCCAGTGCGGAGCACCACATATGGGCAAAGTCATCGCCCACCACAAAATCCGGTGAATCGACGCCGTACGGATTGACGGCAACTTTGTCCGGAGCCGTCTCCACCACATAAGGCATCGCGCCACCTTGTATACCGCCAAAATGGAAGTCCGGTTTGTAATAGATTCCCCAGGGTTTATCCGTAATTCGGCTTCCATCAACATCGGAAACAAGCGGTGCATCGGTGTCGACATGGATGACGGGCGGCGGTTTACCATCGGCTGTTTGCTGAAAGTCCGGATTGACGCCGAGCGTACCTTCCTGCAACGACCAATAAGTCCACATTGGGATTTCCGAGTGGATCTCGCCGTCGGCCCCTTTAATGGAAATTATGTTTGGTAAGTCAAGCATCTGCCAAAACGAACGAACCCATGGGCCCGCAGCGACGACAACGCAATCGGTAAGGACCGCGCCGCGGTCAGTTTCGACGGCGGTGATTGCGCCTCCCGAAATTCGGAAACTCTTTACCTCGACGCCGGTAAGAATACGCACACCTTCGGCCTCTGCTTTACCGGCAAGTCCATACATGGCGCGGGTGTTGTTGGCGTATCCGCCTTTTTGTTCATGAAGTACCGATGTGATGCCCTGCGCTTGCCAGTCAGGAAACAAGCCTTTCATATAGGCATCACTGGGCGCTGCACCCTCGACAAACGTCGAGGGATAGCCAATAGCTTTTTGCTCGTCATAGATGGCCGCGATGTCCTCGCGCATCGATTCATGGCTGATCTGCATGTAGCCGACGGGATGATAGCTGAAGGCTTCCGGATCGCTGTCCCATACTGCGACGGAGTGCGCCATGAGTTCGCGCATCGCCGGCTGGTAGTAATTGTTGCGCACCACCCCACATGCAATTCCGGAAGCCCCGGCAGCGATGGATTTCTTGTCGATAACGAGAATATCGGCCCCGGTGCCTTGCCCTTTGAAATTCAGAGCAAGACTAAGATGATAGGCTGTGCTGAGGCCGTGTACACCGGCACCGATGATAACGAACTTACTGTGCTCGGGGAACACCATTCAAGCCTCCCTATTGCTTTGTTTGATGCAGCGCCCGGTTTTATTGTGCCGGCGCAAAGACAATGGAACTGCTGACATGGTCAACGAATTCTTCTCGGTATACGCGCCCTCCCGCTTCAATGATGATATCGGTGAAGCGTAGGCGGCTATCTTCAAAAGCAAGGTGGACTGTCGGCACTCTCTTGGTCAAGACCGGTTTCATCGCGGCCACTTTCTCTTGTAGCTCTGCCTTTGATAGAACGAGGTGACATTCCAGCCCGCCAGCAACTGCGATATTGCAACCAAGATGTTCCCAAACGCGTTCCTTGGTCGGCGTTGGCAATTTGAACGGGTAACGGGAAGCCGCGTTCTCCGTCCAGACGATCTCCTTCAGTTGCAACAATTTGTTGCACGCGGCATACGGGTCAACCTGTTATGCCGCGGATCCGGTGACGATCAGTGCTGCCAGAACGGTGAACACAATCCGGCTGCCGATTCGGCCTTGCCAATGTCGCCGCC
>DLVK01000130.1:0-2896 GCA_003444235.1 Rhodospirillaceae bacterium | reverse complement strand
GCTCCTGCCCGGCGAGTTCCGTCGCACACGTGTTATAACAATTGGCGCCGATATCTATTGTGATATGCTGCGGATCGCGATGGAATTGAATCGCCGCCGGCCAAAGCCGACACCGGTTCCGAAGGATGGCGTCAAATTCGATGACATTCTTTCGACCTGGGCCGACCGCGTCCTGATGTGGACGACGGCGCGATACGTGACCCGCCTGAACCGGGGCGCGCTTTCCGATCCCTTCTTTGCAGACAGGTCGGCGATGCATGGCCACGCCCACGATGGATGCGGTGGCAGCCAGCCTCCCGCACCAAGAAGCTCAGCTGCACCACATGCTTCGATAGGTCGACGATTTCTTTTCGGACGGTTGCCAATATGTATCGGGCGAACTTCCGCATCTCTCCCGATATCGCGCTCTATTAACGCCTCTGATGGTTGAAGCAGTTGAATATTGCTCCAGGCAGGTCGGCAGGGTCGTCATTTTCAAGAGATCGTTCAACTTTCCAGCCAGCTCCTTTAGTGCGGATGCCATCACATGGTATTAACCGTTAATCGCTTCTCTTCCTCCATGAATGTACGGCGTGCCCGCACACTCGAATCGTCCACACATTCGTGAATATAGACAGGATCGCGATGGCTGGCGCATCCGTGCGCGCTAACTTTCTCCCCATCGGTCGTATGCGAAACGACCCAACCGGGATGGAGGAGGATGAGCAATGCGGAAGACAAGGAAACTTCGCGAGCTGCTGGCGCGGGACGGCGTCGTCATGGGTGGTGGGGCACATGACGCGTTCAGCGCACGCCTGGCAGAACAGGCTGGCTTCGAACTTTGTGTCGTTACCGGAGCCGGCGTTGCCGCCTGTCGCGGCTATCCGGATGTGGGCCTTGTCACGCTTGAGGAAATGACACGCAACGCACGGTACATCGCGGACGCGGTCGGTATTCCGGTCGTGATCGACGCCGACAACGGGTACGGCAATGCGATCAATGTCGTCCGGACGGTCCGTGAGTTCGAACACGCGGGCGTCGCAGGTATCCATCTGGAAGACCAGACCTGGCCAAAACGCTGCGGCCACATGTTCGGAAAGGCGCTGATCCCAAAAGAGGAAATGTGCAAGAAGCTGCAGGCCGCACAGGACGCGCGCGAGGATAAAGACTTCGTCATTATAGCGCGTTGTGACGCGATGCTGGTAAACGGCCTCGACGATGTGCTCGACCGCTGCAACGCTTACGTCGAGGCGGGCGCGGATATGTTATTCTGCGAAGTACGTGAGTCGATGGACGAAATCGAAGCCGTGGCCAGAGAATTCAAGGATAAGGTCCCACTGCATTGGAACCATAGTCCGAGCCCGATGGTCCCGAGACTTTCGGCAGAGCAGGTTGAGGCATTGGGTTTCAAGACATGCTGCTTCTATGTCCAATCACTTATGGCGGCGGCGAAGACGATGCAGGAAGTAATGGCGGAAATTCGCGAGAGCGGTACGTCCGAAGGCGTCGTCGACCGTATGATCGGATTCGACGAGCTGTGGGAGATCAACGACATGTCATCGATCCGGGACATGGAACAGAAGTATGCCGTTTGACCCGGTCCGACTGGAATTGATTAATAACGCCATCGGCTTCGTCGTCGACGAAATGCTGCTTAAGATCGGCGTGCGTTTGAGTTGGTAAACATTCACGTCATTGCCGCTATAGATCGCGGTGTCGACCATTTCGGGCAATGGGACGACGATACGGTTGGCGGCGAAACAGCCACTCGCGCGCGGCCTGTATATTTTGGAACTAAGCTTGGCGTTTGCGATACGGAGACCTTAACCCGGGCTGATATCTCGGAATAGGCCCGCACCCGACCTGCAATTGTCGAGGAATACAATTCGACAGTCGTTGTACCGCCCGGTTGGTCGGCGTGCACTGACGCTCACGGAAATATCGTGATCAAACACTAAGACCCACAGGGATAAGGAATCTGACATGTTCGCCGTAATCTTCGAAGTTTGGCCTGCGGAAGGACAGACGGATACCTATCTCGATATCGCGGCCGGATTGCGCGGCGAGTTGCAGAAAATCGATGGCTTCATCTCGATCGAGCATTTTCAGAGCCTGACCGAAGAAGGAAAAGTGCTCTCACTGTCATTCTGGCGCGACGAAGAGGCAATCCAGAATTGGCGTAATCTCGAAAAGCACAGAAGTGCGCAGACGCGAGGGCGTGCGGGTGTCTTCGCCGACTACCGGCTGCGGGTCTCATCCGTGGTCCGGGACTACGGTATGAATGAGCGTGCCGAAGCCCCGGCTGACAGCCGTAACGCACACGACGACGCCGGCTGATCAAGACTGCAAAGTCAGAGTTTCCAAGCGCCATTGACTCCCCACAGCGCCGGGTCTTTTATGGCCGAAGTTGCCGGTGGACAGATGTGATAGGCGCAATCAAGCGCAACTCCGGCAAAATAACGCGAAACAGGAGGAAGCATGTCTGCGCCACATTTCGTCGTGCACAACGACAGCGACACGGTAGGAGTCGTGGTCGTCGAGGACGTTAAGGAAGGGATGGACTTGACCGGTTGGAAGATGGAATCCGATGAAACCATCACGGTGAAGTCCCTGAATGATATTCCACTCGGCCACAAAATCGCACTCAGTGACTTCAAGGACGGTGATGCCGTCCTGAAATACGGCCACGACATCGGTAAGATCGTCCAGAACGTCACCGTCGGTGGTCACGTCCACACACACAATCTAAAGACAAAGAAGTGGTGAGCACCATGCTTCCCCAAACTTTCAAAGGATACCGCCGTGAAAACGGACGCGTCGGCATTCGCAACCATGTCATCATCCTGCCCCTCGACGACCTGTCGAACGCAGCCTCGGAGAAAGTGGAACACAATGTAAAGGGGACAATGGCCCTGCC
>DLVK01000571.1:0-3993 GCA_003444235.1 Rhodospirillaceae bacterium | reverse complement strand
CATTACTTTTTCATTGAAGACAGGGACAGGTGCGCGGCCGGCATTCTCGTATACCACCAAACGGACCGAGTTGGAGCCGACGTCTATGACGGCTGTCGGCGTCGCAAATGATTTATCTTTCACCAAACTTGCCGCATGCATAAAGTTTCTGCAGTCGAAGAATACGGACCATTGTCAAACACTCTATGGGGCTTGTTTTGCTCATAAAGTGCTATCTGCAGAAAATATGTTCCGATTGCCTTCTAACCGCCGGTATATACCGTCCGATCCCACCTGCCAACTCTGAGCGAGGTCGCTAAGATTGGTAATCTTTATCTGTGCTGACATTGCGTTGGCAGATGTTCGATTCCCACCTTTTTTTCGGAGGGACGCGAGTGCATTATTGCCGAATTGCAGTGGGGGCACGGGATGACCTTCTACATTCGACCTTTGCCGGAAGCGCTTGGCGCGGAGGTAATCGGACTTGATTTATCCGAGCCGATCGATGAGGGAACCTTTATCGCCCTGCATCGAGCTCACCTCGAATATCTGGTTTTGATTTTTCGCGAGCAGGTGTTGACGCCGCAACAGCAAATCGAATTTTCGCGTCGGTTTGGCCCCCTTGATGAGCACCCGTCACAGGGTGAGTCTCACTTAGCCGGGTTTCCAGATATTTTGGTGATTTCAACCAAACGTGAGAATGGCAAGGATGTTGGTGTGCGCAACGCAGGGCCGAACTGGCATTCGGATCTGGCCTATATGGAACGACCGGCCATGGGCTCGATGCTTTATGCGGTAGAACTGCCCGAGAGCGGGGGCGATACAGGTTTCGCCAATATGTATGCCGCCTATGAAAACCTACCGACGCATCTGAAAGAGGCAGTGAAGGGAAAGCGTGCGGTTTTCCATTCCATGCGTAACGACTTGGACGATTCGCTTCACCCGGTGATCCGAACCCACCCCGAAACCGGCTGCAAATCGATATTCGTCAACCCGCAATTGACCACCGGAATTGAAGGAATGGCGGATAGCGAGGCAACGGATCTGTTGGCCGAGATTTACGAGCATAATACGCGCCCGGAGTTCCTCTATTTCCATCGATGGCAGACAGGTGATTTGGTCTTTTGGGATAACCGCTGTGTTCAGCATATTGCAGATCACAGACGGATCGACGACCCGACCTACATCCGCCATATGCACCGGACGACGATAGCCGGCGACGTTCCGTTTTAGGGATTATCCCTGATAGAACCGCCGTCCTTCATGGCGTACCCAAATTCGCGCCAGGTGACGTTTACGGTCGGGTTCGGGCCAGTCGGTAAAGGCAGTGCGGCGGTGGCCAAGCTTCCGGTTGTTGACGATCTGGATTTGGCCGGGTGCGAAGGTGAAGGTCTTGCCCAAACCCGGCCGTTCGAGGACCTCGTCCAGCGTCTTCAGAGCTGCGGCGGTCCGATTGTCCATGTCTTCCTGCTTTAACTTGTAGCCGTCATGCACTCTGCTCAGGCCAAGACTAACGCCGAGCGTTTTGCCGTCATACTCGAACATCGGCTTCCACGACACCAAGTCGTCATCGGGTGCGTGCTCGCGATGGCGTTCGAACCAAAAGGGTTCGTAAAGGCGTTCCAGCAATTCGGGATACTCGCCGAGCATAATATTGTGGATCGTATAGAAGCTGATCAGTCCACTAAGCCCGCCTTCCATCGCGGTTTCGAGGCATAGAAGCGAGACATAGTTGGGCGGAAGGTTATAACTATTGTCCGTGTGGTAGGTCTGACCCTGGTTGGTCTTGGACCCACGTACGCCCTTGCCGGGGGCCGATTTTTCACCGGTATCGGTGACGTCATAGAGGAGGAGACCGTCCCATTTTTGTGCCACGGTTTGGCCGAGCATCGATAGCAAAAGCCAATAAAGCGCCTTCGCTTCTTCCTTTTCCATTTGATCGACGGGGATCGTATCCAAAATGGCAAAGCCGATACCGTTATCCAGCGTGTCTTTCACACCGTCCATCATGTTTTGACAGGCGGGCATATCGAATTCCGACGGTTCGAGTGCAATGGTAGGCATCGGATTGTCGCGCATCACCTTCAGCACCGTTTCGAGTTCGGCCTGACAGGTTTCGTCGATTGTCACCAATCCGTCGTTGGGCAGCATGGTTTCCGAAGCCCAGGCAACCGGTTCGTCGACGATCTGATCCAACATTTTCGGCATTACGAAATCCTTTCCCGTAGAGCAGCAACATCATAGACGACCTCCCGCACCGACAAAAGTGACGGGAACGGGCTATGGTCCAATGGAGCGCTTCCACTATAATCGCGCCTCCATGATACCCGATCAAAATCGCACGACCGAGTTCCTGTTCCCGACCTTGATCCAGGTCACAGAGCATCCCGATGCCCAGGCATTCAATGCCAGGCTGATGGCGGAAATCGAGACCATTCGAAAAACCGTGCCAAACGGCAAGCCTGGCAATTGGTCATGCGACCACTACACCACAATGACGAATGAAGGCCGGTTGCATCAGCGACCGGGCTTCGAAGAGTTTGCCGACTTTGCGATGGCATGCGCGCAGCACTATGGCGATATCATGCGCTACCACTATGGCGACAAGGAGCTTCAGCTCAACGATTGCTGGCTGAATATCTACGGAGCCGGGCATTCACAGGATATCCACAATCACCCAAATCACGTTCTAAGCGGGGTCTATTTCGTCAAGGTGCCCGAGGGAGCCGCGAGCCTGCTGTTTTATTCGCCCCATTACAAAACCATGATCCGTCCGGCGATCAGCGAAGAAACGCCGGTTAATTGTATGGATATGCCGTATCCGCCGGCGGCTGGCGATTTCGTCTTATTTGAAAGCGCCACCAAGCACAGCGTGCCGTTCAACGAGGTCGAGGGTGACAGAATTACTCTTGCGGTCAATTTTTCTCTCGAACGAAGTCTAGGAAGCTGACAAGCCAATGGATATCGACGCGAATACGCATCATTACGCGGTTTTTCCAACGGTTATACAAACGACGGTTCATCCCGAAGCGGAACGATTGAATGCACCGATGTTGGCGGAACTTGAAAGGCTTGCCCGTATTATCCCCAACAGCCTTTCGCCACGGGCCACCGCGCATCACTACACGACCATGTGGAATTATAATGATCTCCAGGATCGACCCATTTTCGAAGAATTTACAGGATTTATTAAAAATGAATTAAGTAGTTTTGCTGAAGAACAAAGTATAACTGTTCCCGAAAGTGGAATAATAATTAAAGAAATGTGGTTTAATATTTATAATAAATCTGAATGTAAGGATATACATCATCATCCCAATAGTCTTTTTACTGGCGTTTACTTTGTAAAAGCGCCCGACGGTTCCGCGCCGTTGGTGATTAAATCGGAGATTATCGACAATATGATCGCGGTGTTGGTTACCGAGGACAACGAATATAACAGCCGCGGCAAGGTGATCGAGGCGGAGCCGGGTAAGTTGGTGCTATTCAACAGTAATGTCATGCACAGCACTTGGCCCCAAAGTATCGAAGACACGCGTGTCACGATCTGTTTCACCGCGGTGATGTAGTGGCTCACCCTTGCGTGGGGAACGCCCTTCGGGAATAGTGTTTGTTATGACGCTGAGTATGAAACCGTTAGCAGATTCAATCGGGGTCGAGGTCGAGGATCTCGATATGTCGGTTCCTGTGGGAGAAGAAGTGGCTTCCGCGTTGCGGGCGGCGCTTTCCGAACATTTATTGGTGGTAATTCGTGGCCAAAACCTGACGTCGGCGCAATACCTCGCTGCAGTTGATGTATTCGGCACACCGATGCGCCAACACATGTCGTCGGTGTTGATGGACGATCATCCCGAGATTGCAGTGCTCGACAGCCGAAAAGCGCCGAAACGCGATGACGGTACGGTTAATGCGGTCGGCTCGGTCATCTGGCACACCGATCATACCAATCATGAACGCCCGCCGGCGACCACTTGCCTTTATGCGGTAGCGATGCCGACGACGGGCGGTGGCGAT
>DLVK01000351.1:0-4885 GCA_003444235.1 Rhodospirillaceae bacterium | reverse complement strand
CCGCCCGCCGCTCAGGAGATCGGCAGTGGCGATTTCTTCGGCCACGATCAAGGGGTGATGCAACGGCAGGACGACGACCATCGAACCGACGCGAATTTGCTTGGTGTGGTTGGCGAGATGTAACGCCGTCATCATCGGGCGCGATAAATAGCCATAGGTCGAAAAGTGATGCTCGGCGCACCAAATGCTCCCAAAGCCCATTTCATCGGTGGCTTGCGCAATCTCAACAGCGCGACCAAAGACATCCCCGTGCGATTCCGCCGTCGGCGATTGCATCAAGAGAAAGGTGCCAAATTCCATAAAAGTCTCCCCCGTAAGAGCCGCAAATTGAATTTGTGAATAGGCGCCAAAGATGTTCGGCGCCCGTTAAGCGGTCCGGGCAGATGTTAGTGCATGGCCGGCCCGGTTGTCATGGGGGCAGCGCTAGAGGAAATATTGTTCATCCTGTGAAAATACGATCAAAAATTTGCATCCAGCGATCTTTCAACTTTGTGCGGCATTGTTTCATAGACTTCACGATGCGGTGACCTCCGCACCTCACACAGGAGCAGTCGACCAGCAAACCGTACTTTTGGAGATCGTCTTGCAATTTGCAATGCCTGCCAAGTAGGATAATGCGGTCAGGCAATTCATAAATTTCGTTGTGTATTAGATACTGGATTTTTTTACCATGGGAAAAATTCGCAATTTCCTACTTTGTTTCATTTTTGCATTGTTGTCTGTCATCTGCCTTGAAATTTTGCTCGGGTATTCGAACCATCTTAGAATTTTCAACAATACATCAGCGATTTACGCAACAATCAGAAGCGTCATCGCACAGTTTGACGAAGCACCTCGTTCTCGTTCCTCGCCCTTGTCAAAGCATGAGATCACGGGTGATCTACCAACACTAAATTTGTCAAAGGACCAAAACCCTTTTGCCGCCTATCCCGCTACAGTAGGTTCATATCGTTATCACCCATTTTTCGATTATTCGGGTGTTCATCTCATGGGGGCTGCTCCGATCCGTCTCGACTATTTCGGCTTCCGCAACCGCAATTCGGATACCTATTTCAACGTGGAAGATGATTTTGTTGTCATCCTCACCGGAGGATCAGAGGCGGCAGGTTTCGCACATGAAACTACTATCGCGGAACACCTGGAGCGTTTTTTAGCCAAATCGCAGAACCTGAATGGACGGCGGGTACGAGTTTTAAATCTGAGCATGAATTCTTTCGTACTCGGAAACGAGATAAATGCGTTTGTTCATCTTGGTTACCGACTAAGGCCAAATGTCGTGATCACTCACTCCGGTTGGAACGATATGATAAATGGCGCACGGGTACCTGGTCCTTTTCAGGTTTTGGGCCTCAACTATATGAACCCAATGATCAATTGGCTGCCCCGTCTTTACGATCTAGAAAACAAGACACTCAACAATTGGAACCATGTGGTTGAAACCGCAATCTCATCGGTTGTCGAAGCTTATCTAACAAACCTAGAAAAGTATCGTGCCATAGTGGAATCATCGGGCGCATATTTCATTGCGGGAATTCAACAATACGACCGAAGACCACGATCAGATCGATTGCATTTCACAACCCACAATTTGATGGAAGAACTGGCGAAACAAATCGACCAGCAACCGTCTTATTTTAGTTTTCTTGGCCGCAGCGACTTGGGTTTTGTCGATACAATTCACACTGATTCCAAATCTGCACACAAAATTGCGAAAGCCTATTTCGATCATATTGAATATGCTATTGCTGAAAAAAAGATTCCGACCACCGCACCGACGAGAACAGCAAGCGCGATCGTAGTTGATGAACCCACCAGTTCTATCCAGCCAACAGTTACAAGTATCAAGCAACCGATTAGCTCGATTACCAACCAACCACCCGATTTGTTGGTTCAGGTATCCCAATTCGAAGAAATCGTCAAACTTTTCCGATCGTCCAAAGGACTAAAACTCAGAAAATCAGAAAAGGGCAGCGGAGCTAGTTTCCAAAGCGACCTATCCACAGGCGAACATTATGCGATCACTGAACCTTTCAAGTTAACAGGCTCAAGCGAAATAGAAATTTCAATTGAGACAACCCGCGCAAGCAAGTCCCGAATGATGATTTATCTGCTGGGGCAGAGAGCAACAGCGTTCCAACAATTTTGTGCGCGACCGATCAAGCCGTGCCTTGATGGGCATTTTGGAAATGACCTGAGTATCAAAAAGCGGACAGTCAAAGAAACTTCAGATGGTAGGATTCAAGCAAAGATTAATTTCGTTTCAGCCGCAGGCAACAAATTTTTCAGGCTACGACTACAACTTGCGGAACAGGCAGGTGGGGAAACAATCTACACTGGATCTGAAAATGCTGGCTTTCACCTACACAAATTGGAAATTAAGGTTTCTAATTCCGGCAAAATGCCGATTCAAACGGAAGATCAATAATCTTCGCACTATCGACCTTTCTCCTAAATTTTTGAATCAAACGATCGTGTAACCGCCAAAGGAATCGAATGTTTCCGATCCACTGTTTGGGTTCCGTTTCGCGGAATGATCGTTTGTCAGCGTTGAGGTTACATTACCCATCGATCGCATTCACGCAGGCTTATCGATCGAACTTTCCCAATCTGTATTCAAAAATCGGCTTAACGCACCACCTGTCGGATACGGGAACAAATATTCGAACACAAAATTTATCGATCGACCCCTGATAAAATCATATAGCCAATTTCGCACAATGCCCTACCGGTTCGTCGGCATTGTGAACTGAGCGCCATCCTTAATTCCGCTCGGCCAACGGGCCGACACGGTTTTCATCTTGGTGAAGAATTGTACCGATTGCGGCCCGTGCATTTGGCTATCGCCGAATTTCGACCGTTTCGAGCCCCCGAAATGGTGGAACGCCATGGGCACCGGGATCGGCACGTTGACACCGATCATGCCGACATCCACTTGCTTCGAAAATGCTCGGGCCGCATCGCCGTCCTGGGTGAATATGGCAACGCCATTGCCGTATTCGTGGCCGTTGACCATGGATACCGCCTGATCGAAATCACCCGCGCGAGCGACGCTCAAGACCGGCCCGAATATCTCTTGCTTGTAAATTTCCATATCGGGGGTGACCCGGTCGAACAGCGAACCGCCGAGGAAAAATCCGTTCTCATAGCCCTGCAGGCTGACACCGCGGCCATCGACGACAAGCTCCGCGCCCTCCTTTTCACCCTGGGCTATGAAACCTTCGATCCGAGTTTTCGCTTCACCGGTGATCACCGGGCCCATATCCGCTTCGCGATCATCGTAGGCGCCAATCCTCAACGCTTCGACCCTGGGCCTGAGGCGATCAACCAACGCATCCGCCGTGCCTTCGCCTACAGGCACCGCCACCGAAATGGCCATGCAGCGCTCGCCGGCAGAGCCGTACCCCGCTCCCATCAATGCATCCACGGCCTGATCCATATTGGCATCGGGCATCACGATCATATGGTTCTTGGCACCGCAAAAGGCCTGAACCCGCTTATTATGGGCTGTCCCGGTCTGATAGACGTATTCGCCGATTCCGGTCGAACCGACAAAGCTAATCGCCGGCACATCCGGATGCGTAAGCAATCCATCTACGGCCACTTTATCGCCATTCAGTACGTTCCATATTCCGTCCGGCAATCCCGCCTCGCTCCAAAGCTCGCCTAACATCACCGCCGAGGAGGGGTCACGTTCGGAAGGCTTGTTGATAAACGCATTCCCGCAAGCAACCGCCATCACTCCCATCCAGCAGGGCACCATGATCGGAAAATTAAACGGTGTGATGCCGCCAACGACACCGAGCGGCTCGCGGATCGAGAAGGTATCAATGTCGCCACCGACATTTGGCGACAGTTCGCCTTTCATCAAATGAGGGATACCACAGGCAAATTCGACCACATCGATACCACGCTGCAATTCGCCGAGCGCGTCTTCCAAGGTCTTGCCGTGTTCCAGGCTAATTGCTTCGGCAAGCGCTTCCCTTTTGTCGGTCATCAATTGGCGCATCGCGAACATCACTGACGCTCGCTTAGGCGCCGGCGTTTCCGCCCACTCGGAGAAGGCAGCAAGCGCATTCGCAACGCATGAATTTACTTCCTCGTCGCTTGCTAACGGCACCTGTCCCGAAACCTCCCCGGTCGCTGGATTGTAGACGTCGCCAAAGCGACTGCTGGTGCCTTTGACGTTCTTGCCACCGATATAGTGAGTGAGTTCCTTAGCCATCTTTTGCTCCCTTGGGGGGCGCCCAAATTCGTCGCGCCTTAAATTTTTCGCTTTGATGTAACGCCGCGGCCTGACCGGACGCAAGAGCTTTACCGTAGCTACATTTCTTGGTTTTCGAAAAGATTGCGTTCTTCGCGATCCTCGATTTCGATTACCCAAATGTCCGGGTCGTAATTCCGCTGTCGTTCGATAAAGGCATCCGCGTCAGTCTCCTGGACGCGGCGACCTTCCAAAGCCGGTTGCCATACAACCGCGCCGTTTTCATCACGGCCCTGCATTTGCACTTCCCAGCCCGCCTCGAAACGATTGAGTTTTAAAATTACGATACCGCTGTCCGGATCACCGCGCTTGATTACGGTAATCGGCACACCAATCGACGAACAGCGCGCGATATGGGCTTTGACCCAAAGCTCGGTTGGTAGTCTGGCATTACTCATTGGAAAACTTATAAAAGCGAATCCCGATCAGTGGACTGTATCTTCTTTCGCCTGATCCGAACGATCCGATCCGACAACCTGCGCGGTGTCGGCAGATTTTTTGATCCGGGAGCGTTTCGGCCGCGACACCTTCGGGCGTGATCCGGGCTTGCGAGCAACCAGTGCTTTGACTTTTCTGTCCGCAAGCGATTTGGAATCGGTGTGCTTGTAAAACCCGTTTACCACC
>DLVK01000166.1:0-3613 GCA_003444235.1 Rhodospirillaceae bacterium | reverse complement strand
GACCTGCTGACAGTCTCCGGAAGCTACACCCAGTCGCTCACCGAAAGAACCTACGCCAGCGCCGGCGTCCTCTATTCCAAGCGCGGCGGGAATAGAGACGATCGCAAGCTGGCGTTCGTCGATGTCTTCCACCGGCTGACGGATCGGATGAGGCTGACCGGCGGCCTCGTCTTCGGCGAAGATGAATTTACCGACAAGAGCTTCGGCGTTCACCTCGGTCTCGCCTGGCAATTCGGCGACCGCAGCCGCTTGAATGCGGATTACCGCAGCCGGAGGGAAACAACCCGTGTCACGGCCTCACGCGGGTCGGACAATTCGGTGGGCTCCTTCGGCTATGACGTCGGCTTTTCCGATACGCGCGGGTCCACCAGCGTGGACGGTAGCGTCAATTATGTCGGTAACCGGTTCGATGCGCGGGCAAGCGTAATATCCAGCGGCACCGGTTTCGGCGATCTCACATCCGACCAGCGCGCGCGCCTCCAGGTGGGAACATCGCTGGCCTATGCCGACGGTTCGTTTGGCATCGGTCGCCCGATTTTCGATTCCTTCGCCGTGCTCAAACCCAATCAGGTCCTTCGCGAACAGGAAGTGATTTCGGGCCGTTCGCTGAGCGACAACGAATATACGGCGCGCAGCGGACCACTCGGGGCCGCCGTTCAATCGGACCTGTCATCCTACAATGTCCAGTCGATCCAGTACGATCTGGCAGGGGCCGACCAGGTCGTGGCCGTCGGGGATGGTACGGCGCGAGTGGAGCCACGCTTCCGCTCTGGTTACAAGATCGTGGTCGGCAATTCCCGTTTCGTCAGCGCGGTGGGTACGCTCACAGTTGGCGGGGCGCAGGCCGAACTGTGGTCGGGCACGATCACTTCGGTGGATGACGAGGGCTTCGAACCCATGCCCTTCTTTACCAATTCCAGAGGCAGGTTCGGTATCATCGGCCTGGCGCCGGGCAAGACCTACCGGGTTGCGATCAGCCGCGAAGGGCGGGAATTCGAAATAAGCGTTCCCGAAGACAACGCCGGCCTGCTTCGCCTCGACGAAGTCGACCTGCCTGCAATGGAGGATTAGGAGAAACGCATGAAAAACTTCATCAAGGCGATTGCTTTTGCCTCCCTGTTCTCCACGCCGGCGATGGCAAAGGATTGCGACCCTGAATTCACCGAGGCGAGCACCACGGTGACGGTCGGGGGCGTGAATGTCGGCGCAAACGAGGTGTCCCGCGAAAACTTCAACGTCCGCGTGCGCAACCAAGGCAAGGGGCGCTGTACGGCGAGCATCCGTGTCGCGCGCATCGATGGGGTGAACATTGGATCTCCGCTTGCCTACAGCTTGCGGTCAGGCTCGAACTCGATCGACATCCTGCCGACGGAAGCATCTGCCGCCACTGCGGAGAGCGATTTTCTGGTGAACGGCATTCCCGGTGGCGCGAACGGCCGCGCGGTGCCGTTCATCGTCACGGTTCCTACACGCTGGGGGATTGAGGCGGGCTTTCGCAGCGAACAGTTCCTGCTCACGCTTCTCGACGCCGCCGGTGAGGTACTCGATCGGCATGTGCTGACCATCAACATGCAGATACCGTCTTCGGTCAGCATGCGACTGGTCGGGGCGACGGGGACGGAAACAATCCGTTCGATCAATCTCGGGACCATCGGCAAGGAAAGACCCAACCAGTCCGATCCCTTCGGTGTGCGGGTGTGGAGCACTTCCCCCTATAGTGTGAGCTTCGCTTCGGAAAATGCCGGCGTTCTGGCGCATGAGGCTGGTCTCGACCAGATCCCCTACGATCTGCGGATGGATAATATGCTCGTAAACCTCGCGACGGGAAGCGAATTCACCATACCCAGCGTCGCGCCGCCCCTTGGCATTATTCACCGCCTCAGCGTTCAGGCAGGTCCGGCAACGGCTCGCGCCGGAAGCTATTCCGACCGGGTAACGGTCACGGTGTCGCCGCTCTGATCAGTAGAGGGCAAGCGACAGGCTTATCGCCATGTCGCTATTCAGGTTTTCCGATCGCACGGCGATAGGTTCCCGGCTCCTGCGGGGGCCGGACCGGAATGCGATGGGGGATTGACCCGAAGCGCTGAGCAAAACGGACTGCCCGTTGAAGTCGATTTCGACTTTCTCATTGGCGGCAAGCGAACGATGGCTTGCAAGGATATGGTAGCCGCGTGACGAATTGCAGAATTCCGTCAGTGTCCCGCGCGCTTCGCCTGAAGCCGGATCGATCGAAAGTGCGTCGGAAGCAATGTCGCAGCGCTCGGGGACGACAGCAGACACCGAAAATCCGCCTAGATCACTCGCTTTGGCGTGCGCCGAAGTGCCCATCAGAGCCGCAATCAGAATAAGACAAGATTTCCGCATAGTCAGTCTCCAAGATGGTTCTCGACTAACCCATAATAGTTAATATTCACTACAATGTGCATCGCACTGCCAAAGTTCCGCGGGCTGCCACTTGGCAAACCCGGAGCAATGAACTGTTAACCGAAACACCTCGGGGACTTGGCCAGACGGCCCGCTCATACTCTTCGGTGCCCGCAACTGTTTCGTCGTTGGCGGACGGGGCTCTTTCGAAGTCCGAATGTATAGCGGCAGGGCTGGCGTGCAGGCACTGCTCAGGTGATCCGAGCTCGCATCAAGACGGAAGTAATCGGCACTTATGCATTACTCGGACTGCGCTCGTGCAGCTCCGATCACCGTCGTTTCGAACGGATCACAATTCCTTCACGAGATACCCTGCACTCGCCGGGCAAAGCGTCGTGAATTCTCTTGAATTGGCAACGTCGTTTGGAGCGTCCTCCCGGCTCGCGGGCTGGTAGCCACTCCGGCGAAAGAACTCCGCGGCCGTGGTTGTCAGAAGGTGAAGCCGTTTGGTGCCGGCATCCCGGGCATGGCCCTCCAGAGCAGCGAGGGCTTCTGTGCCCACTCCGGCAGATCGATGTTCTGCCGGGATGACGAAGGGTCGCAGGAGGCGATCGCTTCCGGTCCCCTCGATCCCGATATAGCCAAGCTGGCGATCCGCGCGGCGGATGATGTAGAACTGGCGCCCCGGCTCCGAAAGGTCGTCATGGGGTAGTCCATCGGCCGCGAGCGCGGCGGCAAGGTCGTTCATATTGCTGGCCTCGCCAAAGGGATGAAGCGATATGACCTCCACGGATTAGTCTTTCTTCAACGCCGATAGCGCTTCGGCGAGTGGCCCGGTGGGGGTGCGCTCCTCGTCGCTTTCGATGCCAGCTTCGGCGCGCCGCTCATCTGCGCCCGGGCCTTCGCGATAGGGATCGATGGAAAGGCCGAGTTCCTGCGCAATCGCTTCGCCAAGGTCGAAGGTTTCGCCCTCATATTCGATCTCGTCGAGATCTTCCTCGGTCAGCTCGAACTCCTCGTCCTCTTCGTAATCGCCCATGGTCCCGGCGGGGACAAAGCGGAGCGAGAAGCTTTCCGAGATGTCGTAGGCGAAATCTTCGCGGGTGACGGCGCAGGGTTGCTCGACCTTTGCGGACAAAGTGCCGTCGGCCAGAACCGCCCCGTCCTTCTCGCCGAACTCGACGCTGGCGGTCAGCTTGTGAATCTCGCTGACGCCGAACCGGCGCGCCAATGCCGCACGCTCGGCCTC
>DLVK01000420.1:0-3625 GCA_003444235.1 Rhodospirillaceae bacterium | reverse complement strand
AAATTCGGACACCGGCACGTCCTCGAATGCTGGATCGCCCATTTTCTTGTCTTTGTCGATCGTCGCCCATTTCATGGCTTCGGCTATGGTTGCGATGTAGTTCGCTGAATTATGTCCCATAGCGGGCAGATCGAACTGCTCAAGGATCTGCAGCATTTCGAGAACCATTGGACCGCCGCCTGGTGGTTGATTGGAGGCGACCTTGTGTCCGCGGTATTCGGCCCAGACTGGTTCACTTCGTATTGTCTTGTATGACCGAAGGTCATCGATGGATAGTAGTCCTCCGTTTTTTTTCATGTCGTCAGCGATCTCTTCGCCGAGTTCACCTGAATAGAAAAGGTCTGCGCCGCCATCCCGGATACGCTCAAGTGTTCGTTTCATGTCGGGATTCTTCACGGTAGCACCAATCGGGTAAGTGTTGTCATTCGCGTCGAAATAGATATTCCGTGCGGCATCCGTATGCCGAAGTTTATCCACCATCGCCATGCGGCCCATAATGTTCGACGCGCTCCAGAATTCGTCGAAATGCGGTCGCACGACGAAACCTTCTTCGGCATGATCGATGGCGGGCTGGATAACGTCTTTCCAGTCCATGGTGCCGTACTCTTCGACCGCTTCGTAATACGCCTTCAGGCTTCCCGGCGTCATTATTGACTCGTAACCCACTTCGTTGGCGCGGTTCTTCAATATGAAGCCGAAACCGTCACGGGACTGAGATTCGATTTGGTCCAGCCACATGTCTGATGTCGCGGCCGCCGGCGCAGTCGTATGAAAATCGACATACCCGTGATGTCCTCGTTTCGGCAGGTAAAGTTGCATTGAGCCAAAGCCAGCAATTCCGCACATCATCGGATCCACAACGGTCTGCACCAATGCGCAGGTAATCGCTGCATCGACCGCGTTGCCTCCGTTCTTCAAGGCGACTGCACCGGCCTCAACTGCTTCTGGCTGCGGCGCGCAAACCATGCCTTGGGTCATCGCTAACTCCCTCTCGCTCTACTTAACGGTTTTTGCATCTGGCGCGGCGAACGCGTCCAGGAAAGAGCGTAGTGCCTCCTCCCATTTCGCCCAGTCGACCGACGGTGCCCTGTGGCCGTAAGGCGATTCAAGCTCAAAATACCGCGCGTCGACGCCGGCCGCGTTTCGAATATAATCGACCGTCTTCTCGCCAAGCGCCGGGCCGAAGAGATTGTCGGTGTTGGCCAAGATGTAGAGCAATGGAGCAGAGATCTTGTCGGCTTCCGGGCGGGCGTCAAATCTCGTCGCACAACGCCTCAGGGCGATGAGTGAATTGGCGTCAAAGCCATCCGCCCAATTCGCCGCTTGCTGATGCAATTCGTGCTCTGCCTCGGTGTCGTCGAAGCCTTTGTCTTTCAGTTCGGTGATGACCCCATAATTACGCAAGATGTTGCTACGGAATTGAATGAGCGTGTCGTGAACGCGGTTTTCGCTTCCGTAATAGTGTCCGGAATTCCATCCGGCTGCCGCTTCGAACTGAACTTCGAGCTCGCGAACAGTGCCTTCATCGCCCCGACCGGTGATACCGGTCGCAACCGGAACCAATGCACGCATTCTGTCTGGATAGGTCACGCCCCATTGGAATGTCAGATAACCGCCATACGAATACCCGACAACTGCAGCCAGCTGGTGGGCGCCCAGGTTTTCGAGGAGTAGCTGATTTGCCTCAATCATATCGCGGGTCGTGAATTCCGGGAAATCAGGGCCGTAGGGCTTGCCAGTGTTCGGATTTTTACTCCCTGGACCGGTTGTCCCATAGGCGGATCCCAGCATATTCGGCGAGACGACGTAATATTGATTGGTATCTATCGCCCTGTGGGGTCCTATTAGATTTTCCCACCAGCCAGGATCCGAGTCGCCACCGCCAGCTGCGTGGGGATTGGATGTGTAGCCGTGGAGGAGCAGGATCGTGTTGTCTTTGGCATTGGTGGTGCTGCCGTATGCCTCATAGGCAACTGCCAAATTTGGCAAAATCGCGCCGTTCTGCAGTGTGAAATTCCCGGCTCTGAATATCTGCACTTTGCGATTCGACATTTTATTGATCCTGGTGTTGTCATCGGACCTTGCGGCTAGTACCTAAATTAGCGCATTGAACTAACGGATAAATGCACGTCCAGCAGTAGAATGGAGCCGAGGACCAATGGATAAGCTGGAAAAATGGCGGGGATACATTCCCGACGACGAAATCGAAGCATATCGGAAGGGTGCCTTCGGGCGGAAGATAGGCTATGGCGCGCGGCCGGCACTGCTCAATATCGACACGACCCGCATGTTTGTGGATCCCGAGTTTCCGCAATGCGGCCGTGAGATGCCCGATCTGATCGAGGCCCTGACAGCGATTACAAACCTCTTCCGTGATCTTGATCTGCCGATCTATTACAGCCGACGCGACGACCGTCGACATCCTGTACAGCGCGGTATCTGGAATCTGAAACTCGGGAATGCGGATGAGTTTATCTATAGCGAGGATCCGCGTGCCGATGAATGGCCGGAAGCCTATGCCCCGCGCGACGGCAAGGACGTTATCGTCTTCAAGAACAAGCCGTCATGCTTCTTCGAAACACCACTTGAGTCCTGGTTGCGCTATGATGGTGTTGACACTTTGATCGTCGTGGGAGTGTCGACAAGCGGATGTATCCGCGGCGGTGTTGTCGACGCCTTTTCGCATAATTTTAGAGTGATCGTCCCAGAAGAAGCCGTAGGCGACCGCAGCTTGAGTGCGCATCGCGCCAACCTTTTCGACATGGACATGAAGAGTGCGGACGTCGAGCCGTTGGTCGACGTTCTCGTTGAAATTACGAAACGTTATGGAGCCGCCGACGCGGCTGAATAGTTTAACTCGAATGGCCGGATTGTTTGATGCCTAATACGACATCCGATCCAGAAGCAATGCTCGACATCTGCCTGACCGATGCGGAGTTCTCGGCACTGCCAAACTTTCAGCGCGGCAAAGTCCGGGATTCATACGATCTGCCCGATGGACGCCGGGTGATGGTAGCGACGGACAGGCAATCGGCGTTCGATATTGTGTTGGCGGCTGTTCCCTATAAGGGGCAGGTGCTTAACGAAACGGCCCGGTTCTGGTTTGAGAAAACGGCGGATATTTGCCCGAACCATGTCGTGGATTATCCCGACCCCAACGTCGCCGTGGCCCGCCGCCTCGACATGTTGCCCATCGAAATGGTGGTACGCGATTATCTGACAGGTTCCACGGAAACCAGCATTTGGCCAATGTACCAGCGTGGTGAACGCGTGATGTACGGCCATGCGTTCTCGGATGGTATGGTTCGCAATCAAAAACTCCCCAACACGATTCTGACGCCGACGACGAAGGCGGATGCCGGTGGTCATGATACGCCGATTACTGCGGCGGAGATCGTTGAGCGTAACCTGCTGTCACAGCCGGTCTGGGACGAGCTGGCCGAACTTAGCCTGGCGGTTTTCGCGCGGGGTAGGGAGATTGCCGCGTCCAACGGATTGATCCTTGTCGATACGAAATATGAGTTTGGTGTCGATGAAGCTGGCCGCATTACCTTAGCCGACGAAGTGCATACACCGGATTCCAGTCGATACTGGCTTGCGGAAAGCTATGAGGCGCGTATGGCGG
>DLVK01000525.1:0-2582 GCA_003444235.1 Rhodospirillaceae bacterium | reverse complement strand
CGATACCAAGACCGGCATCGAGGCCTCGATTGTGGGGGACCCTCGACGCGGCGATAAGGCGCTTCGCGAAACGGCACTTAAAAAGCTGGATTACGTGCTTAGGAAAAAGGCCGAGGAAGGGGCGCGCTAGCCCGATTCCAAGTAGACAAAAAAAAGGCCGGTCACAAGGACCGGCCAGTTCAAAGAATTTTATAATTGTCGTTGGGGAAAAGTTACGCAGCTGCGCCCGCCGTTCGGCCGAGGCCGATTTTTTTTGCAAAAGCTGAGCGTTGCCGCGAATAGTTAGGCGCTACCATCGGATAGTCCGCAGGCAACCCCCACTTGGCACGGTATTCTTCAGGTGTCATGCCATAGACGGTGCGCAGATGGCGCTTGAGCATTTTCAGCTTTTTGCCGTCTTCAAGGCAGACGATATAGTCCGGCGTGATGGATTTGCGGATCGCGATGGCAGCCTTAGAACGAACACTATTGGTTTGGCTACCGTCGAGTTTTTGCAGCGACCCGTAAACGATCTGAATAATGTCGTTAAGTTGGGTGGCCGGCAAAGTATTATTGCCTACATACGCAGAAACGACATCAGCAGTCATGCGCAAAATGTCATTCTTCTGCTCTCTATTTTCTACGATTTGTTGGTGCATCACCCATATTCCTGAGTTTTTCTAACTTATTAACAAATAAATCTCACGAAACTTATATTTTGTCAATATTTTTAAAGAAAAAATACATATTACTATACTTAAACTACAAGTTATTAAGAAAATTAGTGTAATTATTCGACAGTAAAACACCATATATACCAAACGTAACATTTGTAGACGCTATATAAAGTGCCATTTTCGAGGTGTTACATTTGGGTCACAGTGTCTAATTTTAATCTTTACTGTCTTTGACCCGAGTATACTTTTTAAACAAACCGCTGACGAGAAAGGTAATTTGGACCCGCGAGACCTTGTGTTTGATTGGCATGGCCCCGCGACATGTGGTATGCCAAGCTGATCAGGCGGGATTTTAAGTAAATGCGAAGGGGGTCGTTGATCGGAGATCGATGGCTGAGGAAACAATCGTTATCGCCTGCGACCATGCTGGTTTTGAGATGAAATCAGCGCTTGGGGCGCGTTTAGAGGAAATGGGTTGCGAGGTGCTCGATTTGGGCACTAACGGTCCGTGTTCGGTCGATTATCCGGATTTTGCGGAGGCGGTTGCAGAAGCGCTTGCGGATGGGAAGGCGTCTCGTGGCGTGCTCGTCTGCGGCACTGGTATCGGTATCTCGATTGCGGCAAACCGTCATCGGCATGTGCGTGCTGCGCTATGCCATAGCGAGACCGACGCACGATTTGCCCGCGCCCACAATGACGCTAATGTTCTGGCCTTGGGCGCTCGCACCACGGGCATCGAGGTGGCGCTCGATTGCTTGACTGTCTTTATCGAGACGCCATTTGAAGGTGGGAGACACGAACGGCGTGTGAACAAATTTTCATGAGCAAGAAGGACCGGAATTAGAAATGGCAGAAGCCAATACAGCAGAAGTTTTCGAAGACGGATTTTTTAGCGATGGATTAGAGGCGAGCGATCCGGATCTCTTTGCCGCCATCGGTGAAGAGTTGGCCCGCCAGCAAAATCAAATCGAACTGATCGCGTCGGAAAATATCGTCAGCAAGGCGGTACTTGAGGCGATGGGCTCGGTGTTGACCAACAAATACGCCGAAGGGTACCCGGGCCGCCGTTATTATGGCGGTTGCGAACATGTGGATATTGCCGAGCAGTTGGCAATCGACCGCGCAAAACAGCTGTTCGGTTGCGAATTCGCCAATGTACAGCCTCATGCGGGCGCACAAGCCAACAACGCGGTCTATATGGCGACCATTCAGCCGGGCGATACGATCATGGGGCTTTCGCTTGCTGCCGGTGGGCATTTGACCCATGGCGCGCCGCCCAATCAATCGGGCAAATGGTTCAATGCGGTTCAGTACGGAGTTCGTAAGGAAGATGCGTTGATCGATTTCGACGAGGTGACGAAGCTCGCTGAGGAACATAAGCCCAAAATCATTGTCGCCGGCGGATCTGCGTATCCGCGGTTTATCGATTTCGCTAAGTTCCGCGAAATTGCCGACAGTGTTGGCGCTTTGTTGATGGTCGATATGGCGCATTTTGCCGGTTTGGTCGCGGGTGGCGTGCATCCGAGCCCAATTCCGCATGCCCATGTTGTCACCACCACGACGCACAAGACTTTGCGCGGTGCCCGCGGCGGAATGATCTTAACCAATGACGAAGCTCTCGCGAAAAAGTTCAATTCGGCCATCTTCCCGGGCACTCAGGGTGGGCCGTTGATGCATATGATTGCCGGCAAAGCTGCGGCTTTCGGAGAGGCGCTGAAGCCGTCCTTTAAAGTCTATACCCAATCTATCGTCGACAATGCCAAGACACTCGCGGAAACCCTTGTAGAGGGTGGGCTCGATATTGTCTCCGGTGGCACGGATACCCATTTGATGCTGGTTGACCTCCGTCCCAAGGGACTTACCGGCAATATCGCAGAAACAGCGCTCGAGCGTGCCGGCCTAACCTGCAACAAGAACGGCATTCCG
>DLVK01000432.1:4152-4413 GCA_003444235.1 Rhodospirillaceae bacterium | reverse complement strand
AAAGTCGGCAACGAAGGCGTGATTACGGTGGAAGAGGCGAAGGGTCTCGAAACCGAACTCGACGTGGTCGAAGGCATGCAGTTTGATCGCGGCTATCTCTCGCCGTATTTCATCACCAATGCGGAAAAAATGATCTGCGAAATGGAAGACCCGTTCATCCTGCTCCATGAAAGCAAGCTCTCAAGCTTGCAGGCAATGTTGCCGGTTCTAGAGTCGGTTGTGCAGTCGGGCCGTCCGCTGTTGATCATTGCCGAGGATGTG
>DLVK01000432.1:3713-3850 GCA_003444235.1 Rhodospirillaceae bacterium | reverse complement strand
CTGTTGATCATTGCCGAGGATGTGGAAGGCGAAGCGCTGGCGACCTTGGTCGTCAATAAGCTTCGTGGCGGTTTGAAAGTTGCTGCGGTCAAAGCGCCTGGCTTCGGTGATCGTCGTAAAGCCATGCTGCAGGACAT
>DLVK01000432.1:3172-3419 GCA_003444235.1 Rhodospirillaceae bacterium | reverse complement strand
TCGTAAAGCCATGCTGCAGGACATTGCGATCCTGACCGGCGGCCAAGTGGTCTCCGAGGATCTCGGCATCAAACTCGAGAACGTTACGCTCGAAATGATGGGCAGTGCCAAGCGGGTATCCATCGACAAGGACAATTCAACTATCGTCGAAGGTGCTGGCAAAAAGTCCGACATTACGGGCCGTTGCAACCAAATCCGCGCTCAGATCGAAGAAACCACGTCCGACTATGATCGTGAAAAACTGCAG
>DLVK01000432.1:451-2882 GCA_003444235.1 Rhodospirillaceae bacterium | reverse complement strand
GACTATGATCGTGAAAAACTGCAGGAACGCCTGGCCAAGCTTGCTGGTGGTGTTGCGGTTATCCGCGTCGGCGGTGCGACCGAAGTCGAGGTGAAAGAGAAAAAGGACCGGGTGGACGATGCAATGCACGCGACCCGGGCTGCGGTTGAAGAGGGTATCGTTGCCGGTGGCGGCGTTGCGCTGTTGAAATCTCAATCCGCTCTCGACGGTCTGAAGCCTGACAATGACGATCAACGGGTCGGCGTCGACATCATTCGTCGCGCTGTCTCGTTCCCGACCCGCCAAATCGCCGAAAATGCCGGCGAAGACGGAGCGGTTGTCGTCGGCAAGATTATGGAGTCGAAAGGCGCAGCAAGCGGCTTCGACGCCCAGTCCGGCGTTTACGTCAACATGGTCGAGAAAGGCATCATCGATCCGGCAAAAGTGGTGCGCACAGCACTTCAGGACGCCGCCTCGATTGCCGGTCTCTTGATCACCACCGAAGCGATGGTCGCCGAACAGCCCGAACCGGCTGGTCCGGCCGCACCACCCATGCCTGACATGGGCGGCATGGGCGGCATGATGTAGTCTGCCGTCGATTTTTCGAGTATCAAGGGCCGCACGCTCCGTGCGGCCCTTTTTCTTTGGAAATCCCGTGTCACTACCCGATCTCGACCGAATAGCTGAAATCATCAAACTCGTAGCCGAGGAAGAGGTCGTGCCACGCTTTGGCGAACTGCAAAGCGGCGATATCGCGGAGAAACGCCCGGGAGACGCTGGCAATCTGGTCACCACGGCTGATCTCGAAGCGGAAAAAGCGCTAACGCGCGATCTCGAAGCTGCCTTTGCCGGGTCGATCGCAATCGGCGAGGAAGCCATCGACGCCGATCCGTCGATTTTGAGTGCGCTCGACGGAGATGCGCCGGTCTGGCTCATTGACCCGGTCGACGGCACGGCGAATTTCGCAGCGGGCCGGGAACCATTCACGATCCTGGTGAGCCTAATCAGAAATCGCGAAACCATTGCGGGTTGGATTTATGCGCCCATGGAAGACCGGATGGCAGTGACCGCAAAAGGTGAGGGGGCCTTTTGCAATGGCGAACCTTTGAAGGTTGCCCCCACAGTGCGGTTCGAGGAAGCATTCGGGTCGGCTCACGCCGGTAGTTGGGGCCGGGAATACCGCGACCTCGTACGGCCGAAATTCGCCCGTTTCGGCGAAATGGTGAATTACCGATGCGCCGGCTATGATTTTCTTCAACTCGCAACCGGCAACAAACATTTTGCGCTCTACCGCGCGCTGTATCCGTGGGATCACGCGGCGGGCGTGCTGATGCACCGGGAAGCAGGCGGTTATATGGCTTTGCTTGCGGGCGCCCCCTATAGCGGCGCCGAAAAAGTCCGAGGGTTACTGGCTGCCCCGGACGAAACATTCTGGACGGAAATCGTAGATTATTTGAAACCGATTTGATCCGGCTAGCCGCCGTCGCTAGACTGCGCACAATCAATTCCAACGAACCGGTTTTCAGGGGAAAATCAATGAGCAATGTTGCCTTCATCGGCCTTGGCGTTATGGGATATCCCATGGCGGGCCATCTGCAAAAGGGCGGTCACAATCTGACCGTTTACAACCGCACCGGCGAAAAAGCCGATCAATGGGTCGGCGAATATGAAGCCAAGACTGCTGCCACTCCGAAAGAGGCCGCCGCAGGAGCGGAGTTCGTATTTTCCTGTGTGGGTAATGACGACGATGTACGCAGCGTTTTATTGGGCGAAAACGGCGCACTCGCGGGCATGTCCAAAGGCGCAACGCTGATCGACAACACAACCGCATCCGCCACATTGGCGCGCGAGCTGCACGCGGTGGCCAAGGAGGCAGGTATCGGCTTTATCGACGCACCGGTTTCCGGCGGACAAGCGGGCGCGGAAAACGGCATACTCACCGTGATGTGTGGCGGTGATGAGGATGTTTTCGCCAGCGCAGAACCGGTCATGGACTGTTACGCACGCCAAGTCACCTTGATCGGCCCGCCGGGCAGCGGACAACTCACCAAGATGGTCAATCAGATTTGTATCGCGGGCCTGGTCCAGGGACTTGCCGAGGGTATGAATTTCGGCGTCAAAGCAGGGCTCGATATGGAAAAGGTGATCGACACCATTGCCAAGGGGGCCGCCGGTTCTTGGCAGATGGAGAACCGCGCCGAGACCATGTGCAAAGACGAATATGATTTCGGCTTCGCCGTCGACTGGATGCGGAAAGACCTCGATATCGCTCTGGAAGAATCACGAAACAATGGCGCGCGCTTGCCCGTTGCGGCCTTGGTCGACCAATTCTACGCTGCGGTACAACGGCGAGGCGGCAATCGATGGGACACCTCTAGCTTAATGCAATTGCTTATGAATGATTAATAATACATTGAAAATAAATTAATTTTTTGCTTCAATTTTTGCTTCT
>DLVK01000432.1:0-151 GCA_003444235.1 Rhodospirillaceae bacterium | reverse complement strand
TTTTTGCTTCAATTTTTGCTTCTTGCCACAGAGCCTCCATCCGCTCGAGTCCGCTGTCCTCCGGCCGTTCCCCCGCCGCATGAAGGCTTTGTTCGACATACTGAAATCGTTCGACAAATTTGCGGTTGGTGTCCTTGAGCGCCGTTTCCGG
>DLVK01000207.1:0-2770 GCA_003444235.1 Rhodospirillaceae bacterium | reverse complement strand
CCGTTACGGCAGGTCGCTTGAGGCTCGATCCGTTCGAGGCATTCGATTTGCTGGAACTCTACGCTTTCGTTTGTCCAGGGCAATTTACGATTCCTACACCGCAGGGATTAACCGATGCATTGGAGCTTCCGGCGCCGGGATCACTTGCCGAGGAGGCGTCCGCGCTCCGGCAAGTAGCGCTGGAACTATTGCAGCGCTTGAGCGAACTGTCGCCGAAGGGGCTTGTCAGTCTCGCTTTCGCCATGGGGCGGGGAGGTTGGGTCTGGGCTCCCGCAGTATTGGCCGCTCTCGGAGAGGAAGTGGACGACCGGATGCGCGCGCCTGGCAGTGGGCTGGATGTTTGGAACCTGCTTACCGAATGGTCGGAGCATGCGCCGAGCACCCCGCCCGGCGAGGAACCGGTGGCGCCGGTGGAGGCGAGGGACCGGTTGACGCAATTGTTGGGCGAGGGGTCCGAGGAGCGTCCGAGCCAAGCGGACTACGCCTCGGCTGCGACGGGCGCCTTTCAGCCCCGAAACCATGCGGGAGCCCCGCATATGGTTTTAGGCGAAGCGGGTACCGGGGTCGGCAAGACTTTGGGCTATTTGGCGCCGGCAAGTGTGTGGGCGGAAAAGAACGAGGCGCCGGTCTGGGTCTCGACCTATACCCGCAATCTGCAGCATCAGATAGATCAGGAACTCGACCGGTTGTTCCCCGAGGAGGCCGAAAAGGCCCGACGGGTGGTCGTTCGTAAAGGACGCGAAAATTATCTCTGCTTGCTGAATTTCGAAGATGCGGTGAAAGGCGTTGCGATACGCAAGCGTGACGCAATTGCGCTTGGCCTCTTGGCGCGTTGGGCTTCGGTTAGCCGCGACGGCAGTATGACCGGAGGCGATTTTCCGGCCTGGCTGGTCGATCTCGTCGGCCGCGCCCGCACGGTGGGCCTGACGGACCGGCGCGGCGAGTGCATCTATGCGAGCTGCGCCCACTACGGCAAATGCTTTATCGAGAAAGGTATCCGGCGTGCCCGGCGTGCGGATCTGGTGGTTGCCAATCATGCGCTAGTGATGGTGCAGGCAGCGCGAGGCCGGTTTACGGGACCGGGCGCGCCCACACGATTTGTTTTCGATGAAGGCCATCATGTTTTCGACGCGGCCGACAGCGCGTTCTCTGCCTACTTGAGCGGCCGGGAAGCGGCCGAACTTCGGCGTTGGCTGCGCGGCAGTGAAGGGGGATCGCGCAGCCGGGCCCGTGGCTTGAAGCGCCGGCTTGAAGATTTAATCGGCGAAGATGACCGTCTAATGGCTCATCTCACCGGGGCGCTGAAAGCAGCCCAAGCCCTTCCGGGCGAAGGTTGGCATCAGCGATGTAGCGATGGTCGGGCGGTTGGTCCCACGGAGGCCTTCCTGGCCCAGGTACGTGAGCAGGCCTATGCCCGCAGTCCCGATGCACGCAGCCCCTACGATCTCGAATGCGATATCGGCGAGCCGGTCGATGGCTTGCTTGAAGCGGCGGCTGCACTGGAGGAGGCGCTATTTCTAATCGAGCGTCCCTTGAAGGCGCTTCGATTAGGGCTCGAAGCGCGTCTCGATGAGGAGGCGGATGAACTCGACACTCAGACGCGCAACCGCATCGAGGCATTGGCACAATCTATTGCCCATCGCGGTGAACAAAGTCTTGCCGCCTGGCGGGGCATGTTGGCCGCCCTCGCCACCGAACGGCCTGCGGAATTCGTCGATTGGTTTAGCGTCGAACGAATCGATGGGCGCGACTTCGATGTGGGTATGCACCGCCATTGGGTAGATCCGACTATTCCGTTTGCCGAGCAGGTCGCCGGGCCCGCCCACGGATTGTTGGTTACCTCGGCGACACTTCGGGACGGCACCGGCGAAACCGAAGCCGATTGGCTGGCAGCGGAAACGCGGACTGGCGCGGTACATTTGCCCGAACCGCCGATCCGGGCCGAGGTGCCGTCTCCTTTCGATTATGGCGCGCTGACGCGGGTCTTCATCGTTAAGGACGTGCGCAAGGATAAATTCGATCAGGTGGCCGCGGCATATCGTGAGCTCTTTTTGGCCGCCGGCGGTGGCGCTCTCGGGCTTTTCACCGCGATCAGCCGGCTGCGTGCGGTCCACAGCCGAATTACCGAGCCGCTCGACCATGCGGGCCTGCCGCTCTACGCCCAGCATGTGGATCGGTCCAATCTTGCAACTTTGGTCGATATTTTTCGTGCGGAGGAAGATTCGTGCCTGCTCGGCACGGATGCGGTGCGGGACGGGGTCGACGTGCCGGGCGCGAGCTTGCGTCTTATCGTCTTCGATCGCGTGCCTTGGCCACGCCCGACCATCCTGCACCGGGCGCGGCGTGCGGCATTCGGTAAGCGGAAGTATGACGATATGATCACCCGATTGCGGCTTAAACAGGCCTACGGCCGTTTGGTGCGTCGGGCCGACGATCGTGGAGTGTTCGTCATGCTGGATCCGATGACCCCATCCAGGCTGTTAGGCGGATTTCCGGAAGGAGTCGAGGTGGCACCCGTCGGCTTAGCGGAGGCGGTCTCGGAAATCCGGCGATTTTTCGGGCGCGAAGAGATTGCCGAGGCGCAGGCCTAAGGGCGGATCATCCAAAACCGATGCTTTGACTTAGGAACCCAGCGCTCTTACTCGGCGGCGCGGACGTTCGCCGGTAAGCACGGTAAGTGCGTCGGCAAATTCGTCGGCTCGATCACCGAGACCGGCGAAGAATTTGGCGTCAGCGGCTTGCACTGCCGGTTCGGCATCGTTCACCGCAC
>DLVK01000045.1:2739-3206 GCA_003444235.1 Rhodospirillaceae bacterium | reverse complement strand
ACCGTCGAACCCGAAAGTCAATGTACCGTCTGCGACCGTCACCGTACAGGCTATCCGAGCCAGTGTGCCCAGTTTGTCGCCGCTCAGATAATCCTCAGCGCTATACCGGCCGTTCGGTAGATCAGCAATCGCCGCCTTGAAACGCCGCTCGGTAAAGGCAAGGTAGGAGTCGAGTGCAGCCTCGAAGAGATCGGCACCATACCGTTCGACCATCGCACCGATTGCGCGAATGCCCACATGATTTGCGGCCAGTTGGGCATTGAGATCTCCCTCCCGTTCCTCCGGAGTTCGGGAATTGAGCAGCACAATCCCAAAAATATCGCGCGACACCTCACCCTCCCTTACGATACGGACTGGCGGCAGCCGCAGTCCCTCCTGGAAGATGCTGTCGCAGACGGCTGCCTCGCTGCCCGGTACCATTCCGCCAACATCCGCATGGTGGGCAATATTCGCGACATAGGCGATGA
>DLVK01000045.1:0-2446 GCA_003444235.1 Rhodospirillaceae bacterium | reverse complement strand
GGTGGGCAATATTGGCGACATAGGCGATGATGCGATCCTCATGAAAAACGGGAGCGACCAAATTTAAGTCCGGTAGATGAGAACCGCCGCCATTGTATGGATCATTGGCCAGAAACATATCGCCCGGCTTGATCTCATTTACCCGAAATCGCTGTTGAAGACTTTCGATTGCGCCGATCATTGAGCCAAGATGAATGGGCACATGCTCCGCCTGAGCAACGACCTCTCCACGCGCATTGAAAATCGCAGTTGAGAAATCATTGCGTTCCTTGATATTCGGCGAGAAGGCTGTGCGCATCAAAGTCACACCCATCTCCTCCGCGGCGGCGAGCACATGTCGACCGATAACTTCTGTCGTCACCGGGTCGAGTCTTTCATTCATATCTCTTCCCCCAGTTTGATCAAAAGATTGCCGAATGTATCGACTTCCGCACCGGCATCAGGTGGTACGACTATGGTCGTATCAGTTTGTTCGACGATTGAGGGTCCGGCGAATTTATGGCTCGGACCAAGTTTGGCACGATCGAAGATTGGCGTGTCCACGAAACCACTACCTTTGAACCAAACATCTCGACGCGATACGATTGCATCCAGGACATCACTCGTCGGTTCAGGCTGCTCCGCTGGCACATATGGTTGCGGCGGAACAGCAAGTCCGAGGCGCATGGTGACTAATTCCACAGATTGTTCAGGCATGTTGTAACCGTTTACCGCTTTATGCCGCCGATGAAATTCATCCAGAAGAGAAGCCAAATCCTGGGCCGCAATTGCATCGCCACGGAGCGATAAAGTAATTTCGAAGGCTTGCCCCTGATAGCGTAGATCGACCGTGTATTCTGTCGTCAGGTCGCGCAACTCAAGCGCTTCTTCTGCACACCATTTGGCCCCCCGGTCTTTCAGAATCGCAATCCCTTCTTTGAAAGTCGGCAGGTTTTCGTCTGTAACTGTCAGTAAACGCGTCACACTAAAGTCACCCCGCCGATCCGCATCGAGTAGTCCAACGGCAGACAGAAGACCGGGCCGCACCGGAACAATTACCGTCCCGATACCAATCTCTCGCGCGACTTCGGCAGCATGCAGCGGTCCGGCGCCGCCAAACGCGGCCAGCGCACATTCTCGAGGATCCTCGCCACGTTCAACGGTAACCACGCGGACAGCACCCATCATGTTTACATTGACGATCTCGATAATTCCGGCGGCCGTAGAGATGTCATCAAGCGCTGCCTGATCGCCAAGAACCTTTACCGCTTCACGAGATTTATCAGGAAACACCTTCATTGCGCCGCCAATCAATGCGTCTCCAGCCAGTCGACCGAGAACGATGTTCGCATCTGTGACCGTCGCATCGAAACCGCCGAGGCCGTAGAGGGCTGGCCCCGGATTGGCGCCGGCGCTCTGCGGCCCAACCTTCAAAAGTCCACCAGGATCGACCCAGGCAATACTGCCACCGCCGGCGCCGATCGTGTGAATATCGAGTGTCGGCACCCGAACCGGAAATCCCGCCATTTCTACTAAGCTTCGCTTCGTCGGTTCACCACCACGAATCAAACTCACATCCGTCGACGTGCCACCCATATCAAATGCAATCAGGTTCGGATGTCCTGAGTGTTTCGCCAAGTTTGCGGCCGCGATGACACCGCCGGCTGGACCAGACAAGAGAGTATTGATTGGTGCCGCGCGCACCGTCGCGACAGAAACACTCCCACCACTCGACTGCATAACGAGCGGCGCTGAACGTACGCCTATTGCAAGCAATCCCGCGGAAAACCTCTCAAGATATCGATCGATGACAGGCAGCAAGCTGGCATTAACACTGGCGCTGGAGAAGCGCTCAAACTCACGAAATTCGCGCAGCACATCTGTCGACGTGCAGACGAATACCTCAGGCCACATCTCGCGAACGATCGCCAGCGCTGCCTTTTCATGCGCCGGGTTCGCATAGGCATGCATGAAGCAAATTGCGATCGCCTCGACCCCGGAATCGCGAAGTTTAGAAACAGCTGTGCGAATGCTGTCTTCGTCCAGCGGCGTTACTTCCAGGCCTGTTTCGCTCAAACGACCCAGTACTTCGTGGATACAATCCCTTGTGACGGGCGGCTCCGGCTTGGAAACATCGAGATTATAGAATGCGGGACGGCGTTGGCGGCCAATTTCCAAGATATCGCGAAAACCCGTTGTCGTAAGCATGCCCGTCTTCGCATGCCGCCGCTGCAATATCGCATTCGTCGCGAGCGTCGTCCCGTGAACCAACAATTCAACTGTATCGGCTGGCTGCCCCGTCTCGTCCAGTAAAGCTGCAATGCCGTTTAATATTCCGTGCGCGGGATCGTCCGGTGTGGTCGGCAGTTTATGAACGGAGAAGGCGCCGGCCGTTCGATCCAGCATTACGACATCAGTGAAAGTGCCGCCCGTGTCGACACCGATTGCGAGGTTTGTCACGCCGACT
>DLVK01000060.1:0-3968 GCA_003444235.1 Rhodospirillaceae bacterium | reverse complement strand
GGAGCGGCTCGACTGTTGGCAATCGCGGTGCCGGTTCGCGAGCTTTTCTTTCCGCTTCTTCGAAGGAAAGCCCTATGCGGTCGTTGAGATGACGCGTCCATTTGCGAGAACCGATGGTACTTAGCCGCTCGATGGAGTCATCATCGAGAAATTCACCGCCTTCATTACACTCGGCGACGAATTCGTATTCCTCGGTCAGTCGTCGAATCTCGTCCGCCAATTGTTTTTTGAGTTTCTTTTCGTCGCCGCCCTTCAGTTGCGCCTTGAGGCAATCGATTTCCGCCTCCCGGATCAGCACTTCGAAGCGCATGCGTACTTCATGGACGCGATTGTAAATCGTCTCTAGCTTGACCGCCTTGTCGACGACATATTCCGGCGTGGTTACCTTGCCGCAATCGTGCAGCCAGGCCGCGATGTGGAATTCGTACCATTGTTCCTCGCTCAGATTGAACTCCTCAAACGGGCCTTGTTTCTCTTCGCAGGCCGCTTCCGCCAGCATCTTGGCGATTTCCGGCACTCGTTTGCAGTGCCCGCCGGTATAGGGAGATTTTGCATCGATCGCACCCGCCAATAGCTCAATGAAAGAGTCGAGCAATTGTTTTTGCGCGGCGAGAAGGTTTTGATTGTCGAGCGCTACCGCGGCCAATCCCGCCAGTGCCTCGATGATATTTTCGTTTTCCTCGGCGAACGGAATAACGTCGCCGGTTTCGGAATCTTCGGCATTCAAAAGCTGCAATATCCCGATTACCTCTCCCGCGCGCGGCATTAACGGTACGGTCAGGAAACTCGTAGAGCGATAACCGGTGCGTTTGTCAAAGGCGCGGGTGCCGGAGAAATCGAAATTTTTGTCGTTATAGGCGTCTTCGATATTGACCGTTTGTTGGGCAATAGCGCTGTGGGTCGCGACATTGTTGGTATTCGGCTTGCCTGATTTGGGATCGTATAGTGGGATGTTGGGAAGCTCGATCGCATTGCCTGTGGTGCCGCCGAGCGCAATCTCCAAGGAGCTGTTGCGCATTATGGTGAATTCGAGTTCGTCCTCGTCGGTTTTTATATAGAGCGTGCCCCCGTCGGCGTTCGCGAGTTCCATTGCGCTTGCGAGGATCGATTCGAGGAGTTTGTCCTTGTCGTGCTCTGCGGCGATTGCAATTCCCTTGTCGATCAATTGTTCAAGTTTGCGCTGCGTGGCCACGAGATGGGCGGTTCTCTCCTGAACCGTTTGTTCGAGGATTTCAGCCTGCTTGCTGCGCTCGTCATAAAGGACTTCCAGTTCATCCTTCTGCGCTTGGATGGTCTTGTTTGCCTCGCGAATTTCGTCTTGAGTGCGATCGCTGACGCGGACCACTCGTCGGGTCTGGCGGAGGAGGCGCTTGTAATGGCGTGCTAGCGATCCTAACCCGGTTTGGGCGGCCTCCGGCCAGTCCGAATTGGCTGCTAGCAGGCCCTCTGCAGCATCGAGTGCTGCCTGTTCGGTTTCAAAAAGATCTTCCGCCATAGCGCTTTCCTGCCTACCCGGAATCCGGGCCGATTTGCCGATTTCAATGACGCTATAGTACCTTTTTGGCAGGTAGTTTGTTACTGTCCGAAAGCATTAGAAGGGCGAAACGGTAGTGAATTCAGACCCTAACGTTCAGTGGCCGGAAGGCATCGGGGAGGGTACGCTGCTCGATCACACCGGATGGTTTGATGAGCCATTGCTTGAGTCCGCCGGTAAATCCTTGCGGGAAAAAATGGAAGGGGAAGGTGTCGACCCATATAAACCCCGCGATATTTTTTCCGTCTATGTGGAGCTGGTGCAAAATATCTTGCGTTATTCGGATGTGGTTTCTGATGAAAGCGAGTCTAGACGATTTGGCGGCATCAGGGTCGGACGCAAGGACGGCAGAGTATTCGTTGCGGCGCAAAACAAGATTTCGGATGCATCGGTTGCGGCGATGAGAACCCGCCTCGAGAACCTCAACCAAATGGACGAAACCCAACTCAAAGATTTGTACAAGAGCCGTTTGCGGGACGAACCTGAGCCAGGCAGTAAGGGCGCTTCGGTCGGGCTAATCCAGATTGCTCGGCAGGCTAGTGAACCGCTCGAATTCGACTTCTCGCCTGCCGCCGATGGCGGTACGCTTTTCACCTTGATGGTAACCCTGTGACGGGGAGGAATGTGAACAGATGGCAAAGCTGCATATTGAAGCGACCGAAAGGTCGCCAGAGATCGATTTCGATTTCGATAGCGGGAAATTGGCAATCAAAGGCGAATCCTATCCCGAAGACATTATCGCCTTTTTTGGGCCGGTAAATGAGAAGCTTGAGACGTACTTGAGTTCGCTGAACGGAGGCGATGTCGAAGTAAACTTCGAACTCATTTATTTCAATAGCTCGAGCACGAAAATACTCATAGGCATGTTCGATAGCTTTGACGAGGCCGCTGAGCGCGGCAATGACGTTACAATCAACTGGCGTTATGACGAAGACGACGACACGATGGAAGAATTAGGCGAAGAATTTGCCGAAGACCTCGAATACGCGACCTTCAATATGGTCAAGGTAGCAGACTGAGATGACCGACGATCTTTTTTCGGTCGAAGAAGACCTACTCGATGCGGCGAAGGCCTATCTGGAGGCGGGGCATTTCAAAAATCCCGACGCGAAGAAGGAATTCGCTTCGTTCGTGAAGGCATACGGTCGTTTACTGCGTCAGACCAAGCGCATGGTCCGTATCAGCGACCGCAGTGCTGCCGAATTAAGGGACCTAACCAAATCGCTTGATGAAAAGAACGAGATGTTGGAAGGGCTTTCGGAGAAACTTTCGAAATATCTTTCGCCCCAAGTTTATGCGTCCATTTTCAGTGGGGAGCGGGATGTCGAACTTACCACCGAACGCAAGAAGCTGACGGTGTTCTTTTCCGACATAAAAGATTTCACAGCGACGACCGACGGCATGGAGCCGGAGGATCTGACTGCGTTATTGAACAGCTATTTGACCGAAATGTCGGAGATTGCACTCAAGCATGGTGCGACTATCGATAAATATATCGGCGATGCGATGATGCTTTTTTTCGGCGACCCAGAGACCGAAGGCGTTAAAGAAGATGCGCGGCGGTGCGTCCGCATGGCAATCGAAATGCAAGAGCGTATGGTCAGCCTAGAAGAGGAATGGCGTGCGGAAGGCTATTCGAACCCGTTCAAAATGCGGATCGGCATCAATACCGGATATTGCAATGTGGGCAATTTCGGTAGCGTCGACAGGATGGATTACACCATCATTGGCGGTGAGGTGAATCTCGCGGCTCGCTTGGAAGGCCTCGCCGAACCGGGCGGTATTACACTCAGTTATGAAACCTATGCCCAGGTACGCGATATGGTGCGGGCGAAAAAGAACGAGCCAATCCAGGTCAAAGGTATTCAGCGCAAGGTGGTGCCCTATGCGGTCCAGGGTTTGTCAGACGAAAGCGACGCCCGGTTTTTCCGCAAGGAGAAAAAGGGTATGCGCGTATTTGTCGATCTCAAGGGGCTTACCAAGCGACAACGGCAGTCGGCGATTAAGGATATGAAAGAAATTATCAAGCGTCTCGACCATTAAGCACTCGGGAATCAATCATCTGCGTACGAAATCGCGACAAGCTACAAAATTTCCAGTACACCCAAGCGCATGAGCGCGCAGACACATTCCGAAAAAAAACCCGACCCAGGTGAGCGTCGGGCGATATCGGTCCGGCTCGCGGGCTATTACACCGCCAATTTCGCCAAAGGGGGGGTGCAGTTCCCATGGTGGCAGGTTTTCC
Source organism: Rhodospirillaceae bacterium (assembly GCA_003444235.1). Taxonomy (GTDB): domain Bacteria; phylum Pseudomonadota; class Alphaproteobacteria; order UBA8366; family UBA8366; genus UBA8366. The sequence continues at coordinate 189 of DLVK01000060.1, read as the reverse complement.
TGGAGGGACGGGGCTTCAGCGCGCCTGAAATAGGCTGGCTGATGGCAATCCGGTTTTGGGTTGGCGTTTTTTCGGGTCCGCTGGTGGGACGCTTCGCCGACCGGTGGGGGGAGCGGCGGCGGATCATGCTTGGGCTCGCGGCGGGTCTTTTCCTCACCTACTGGCTGTATCTGCTAGTCGATAGTTTCT
>DLVK01000459.1:0-2636 GCA_003444235.1 Rhodospirillaceae bacterium | reverse complement strand
TAGGCCGCATCTGCCGACGCCCATGCGTGCGGTGATGATCTCTTGTCAATGCGCGGCTGGCTCTTTAGAGCCTGTTGCAAATTTGCAAGCAATTGGGAGTAAACCATGGACGTCCTCGAGGCCATCGAAACCCGGAAATCCATTCGAGCCTTCACTGACCAGGAAGTGCCACGCGAGACGATCGAGAAAATTCTCAAAGTCTCTCAGCGGTCGCCGAGCGGTACGAATACGCAGCCCTGGCACGCCTACATCTGCACCGGGGCGGTCCAGCAGGCGATCACTGATGATACCCTAGAGGTGATGTCGGCCGGGAAGTCGAAGAAATACGAAGACTACGATTATTATCCGCCAAAGTGGTCGGACTTGCACAATTCCCGGCGCCGTGCCGTTGGTTGGGGATTGTACGGTTTGCTCGGTATCGAAAAGGGCGACCGGAAAGCTATGATGAAGCAGACCGCTCGCAATTTTAAGTTCTTCGATGCGCCGATCGGGCTCTTCGTCACCACGGACTCCTATTTGGCTCTTGGCAATTGGGCTGATACGGGCATGTACATTCAGACGATCATGCTGGCGGCGCGGGGCTTCGGCCTGCACACCTGTCCGCAGGCCGCATGGATTTCATTCCAGGAACCAGTTTTCAAACACCTCGAAATTCCAGAAGATCAGGCGTTGGTCTCAGGCATGGCAATCGGTTATGCGGACGAATCGGCGATCGAGAACACGTTGGTCAGCGAGCGCGAGGACATGGCCAACGTCGCCTATTTCCACGGTTTCGACTAACCCACCACGTTATCGGGTTGAGAAACAATGAATTTCGATTTCACCGACGATCAAGATGCGATCCGTGATGCGGCACGGCGGTTCGCCCGCAAGCGGCTGGTGCCCAACTACAAGGCCCATGACACGCAAAAGACCTTCAGCAAGGAATTGATTCTCGAGATGGGCGAACTCGGACTGATCGGCAGCTCGCTTCCGGAAGAAGTCGGTGGCCTCGGTCAGGATTACGTGATCGAAGGTATCGTCATGGAGGAATTGGCGCGTGAGGATGTGAATGTTGGCTACATCCTGCTGCTGAACACACTCAACGCCAGGAATATCGCCGACCATGGCTCTTGCGAAATGTCGGCCGAGGTCATTCCGGAGATTTGCGGTGGCCGCAAGACATCTTGCCTCGCGTTGACCGAACCGAGTGCCGGTTCCGATGCAGCGAATATCCGCCTCAAGGCTGAGCGCAAGGGCGATGTATACGCCCTAAACGGCGAGAAAACGTCGATATCTATGGCGCATCAGACCAACGTCGGCATCGTGTTCGCCCGTACCGGCACGCGGGAGCAGCACGCTCACGGTATTACCGCGTTCCTAGTCGATTATCAAGCAGCCAGGGCTTAGCCGCACCACCTTCGAGGATCTTGGCTCCGGGGTGGTTGGGCGTGGTTCCATCTTTTTCGATGATGTCGAAGTGCCGGCAGCGAACATGGTCGGTGATGAAGGCATGGGTTTCAAACAGGTGATGGCCGGCTTCGACTTTTCGCGCGCCTTGATCGGGCTGCAATGCGTCGGGCCGGCTCAGGCGTCCCTGCATGAGGCGTGGTCATACAGTTTTGAACGTCATGCCTTTGGCGAGCCGATCGCCGTCAATCAGGGCGTGACCGAACCGCTGGCGGTGGCGGAAACCCAACTGACCGCCGCTTGCTTGCTCTGCTACAACACCTTTCGGCTGCGCGATCAAGGACGCCCGCACACGGCGTAAGCGGCCATGTGCAAATGGTGGTCACCACAGCTCGCCTTCGAGACCATTCACCTGTGCCTGCAACCGCACGGTCATCTCGGCTACTCGATAGACATGCCGTTCCAGCAGCGCCTGCGCGAGGTGTTGGGCCTGCATATCGGCGACGGCACCAAGCAAATACAGAAAATGGTAATCGCGCGTCGCAAACTTGCGGAAGCCGAAGCGAGGCGTTAGCGAACGTCACTATAGGGGTCGGTGTCGATCAGCCCCTCTTCATGGCCCTTTATCTGCAGCGCCATGTATTTCGAGTAGATGCGCGCCTGAGTCAGGCTTCCGGCGATGAACCAGATGCCATTCTGCGGCGTCCGCTTGAACATATTCGAGAGCTCGCCGTCCTGGTCCTGACCCCAAACTTGGCCAATTCGTTGGGCCATGTCCTCGCCCAGCGACCGACGCACCAATTCTCCCTGCGGGAAATAACCGGTGGCCAGCACGATGATGTCCGCGGGGACAACGGATCCGTCCTTCAGGAGCGCTCCTAGTTCGCAGAACCTTTCGATTGATTCGTTTTGCAGCAATTTGATTTCGCCCTTGATCATGAGCTCCGAACTGCCGGCATCCAAGTTATAGCCACCGCCGCGTCTGCGGTACTTCATCTGGTGCCCGGTACCGTCCTCTCCGACGTCAAACTTGAAACCGATAGCTTCTAGGCCGTCGATCATCTCCCGGTCGAGTTCCATCATCCGCTTTACAGCCATCTGATATCCCTCAATGAGGAGCGGCGGTGTTACCGAAGAGGCGAGCATATCGCAATCTTCGATAGGTGGGCCTTCGTCATAGAGCGCGTAGTTTAGCTTCGCCGATGGTTCGATCGACACGACCGTACTGGAGCCACGTTGTACGAGGG
>DLVK01000023.1:2742-4395 GCA_003444235.1 Rhodospirillaceae bacterium | reverse complement strand
TGAGATATGAAAGCGCTGAGCTTTGCAAAATCGCAATAAATTGTTTCTTGGTTGCGAGTGTGACTACGACCAACGCACTGTCGGGGATTTGTGAAAAAATCGGCGCCGATTGGGAGGAGATCGCACCGGCGCTTCGGCTTGATGCGCGTATTGGCCCAAATGCCTATCTGAAACCAGGGCTAGGAATTTCAGGTGGGAATCTTGAACGCGACCTTCGTAACGTGGTCGAGATGGCGACTGAGCACGATGTAGATGCGGGGCCGATTGAGGAATATCGGCGTTTCAGTGAGGCCAGCAAAGCCTGGGTGTTCGATGAATTGCAGACGGTTTTCGGAAATGCGCTGGGTGGAAAGACCATCGGCGTGCTCGGCCTTGCCTATAAGGAAAATACCCATAGCACAAAGAATTCGCCGGCTTTGAAACTGATCGAAAATCTCGGCGACTGTACATTGCGGGTCTATGATCCCGTCGTTCCTTCATCGGCAGCGGCAGGGGTCGAGGGTTTCGGAGACCCGATTTCCTGCTGTTCCGAATGTGACGCGGTCTGCATCATGACGCCATGGGATGAATTCAGGGCGATAGAACCTACGTCGCTTGCAAAAAATATGTCGGGAAACCTCGTCATTGATCCTTATGATTTGCTAGACAGTCAGGCGTTGGCATCGGTCGGACTGATGCATCACGTTCGCGGCCGACCGCCGAACTAGAGTTAATCTTTAACGGGCTTTAAGAAGATCATCATGGCAGAAAATCTAAACTCTTCGGCAATCGCGCCGGCGCGGATAGCGGTCATCGGGGCCGGTGGGTTTGTCGGGTCTGAAATAGTGTCCACCGCACAGGCGCGCGGCTACGAGGTCCTTTCTCTCGGAAGTAAAGATGTGGATTTGTTGGCCGACGGCGCGGGCGGTACCTTGGCTGGCCACCTAAGACCCGAAGATACGGTCGTCTTCGTTTCTGCCAAGGCGCCTTGCAAGGATTATGCGATGTTCGAGCAGAATATCGTCATGGCCAAACATGCGCTCGATTTTCTGACCCAATCGCCGCCGTCCTATTTGCTCTATGTCAGCTCGGATGCGGTCTATAGCGATTCGCCGGACCCGTTGACGGAAAGCTCGGCTGCGGCCCCCGACAGCTTGCATGGTCAGATGCATGTAGCTCGCGAATTGATGTTTGGCGCGTCTTTGGAAAACACGCCGTTTGGCGCGTTGCGTCCGACACTCATTTACGGCGCGGCCGACCCGCATAACGGTTACGGTCCGAACAGGTTCCGGCGTCTGGTCCAGGAAGGAAAGCCGATTTCTCTTTTCGGCAATGGCGAGGAACGGCGAGATCATGTCAGTGTGCGCGATGTCGCTGAGCTGGCACTCCGTATGATCGAACATCGTACGGTCGGCGCGTTGAATGCGACGACCGGGCGGGTCGCGTCTTTTCGTGATCTTGCGGAAATGACGATCGGCTTTTCGGAAAACGATATCGAGATTGAAAACCTGCCGCGCTCCGGGCCGATGCCCCATAACGGCTATCGTCCTTTCGACAACGCCGAAGTCGCGCGATTGTTTCCGGACTTTGAATTCACCGATCTGGAAGTGGGATTGCGCACGGCATACGAGGAAAGCGCGAAATCGGGTTGACGCGTCCTAGGGACGCGCAGGC
>DLVK01000023.1:0-2415 GCA_003444235.1 Rhodospirillaceae bacterium | reverse complement strand
GGAGCCGGTGAAAGGCAAAAAGGACATCGCCATGCATGTGAGATATTCTCCCCTGCCGCAGCAATTTGCCGAGATTGACGACATCATGTCGGAGATTCGCGATTTGGTAGCAACGGGAGATTTTACGCTCGGCAAACCGGTTGGCGAGTTCGAGGAAATGTTTGCCGACATGCTCGGGGTCAAGCATGCAATAGGCGTAGGTTCGGGAACCGATTCGCTCAAGTTACCTTTGAAGGCTCTCGGAATTGAGCGCGGTGATGAAATCATCACCTGTGCAAACACGTTCTATGCGACGGTCGGCGCGATCAACGAGGTTGGTGGCAAATCGGTTTTCATAGATTGCGACGACAGTTTCTGTATGGATGTGGACCAATTGGAAGCGGCGATCACGCCCAAAACCAAGGCAATCATGCCGGTCCATTTGACCGGAGATGCCGCTGACATGCCGCGTATCATGGCGATTGCCGAGAAGCACGATCTGCCGGTGATCGAAGATGCTTGTCAAAGCTTGCTGGGCGAGATCGATGGGGTTCGGGTGGGGACCATTGGTCTTGCCGCCGGGTTTTCTATGCATCCGCTTAAGATCATAAATGTTTGGGGCGATGCGGGAATAGTGGTCACCAATGACGACGCCATGAACAAGCAAGTCCGGCTCTTGCGCAATCACGGTTTGCGCAACCGCGATGAAATGGAAATATTGGGCTACAACACGAGATTGGATTCGCTGTTGGCGGTCGTCGGCAAGTGGATCGTGCCCAAGACGCCGGATATAGTGATCAAGCGCGCCGAGACGGCGGCATATTACGACGTGGGATTTGCTGCCATTCCTGAAGTTCGGGTGCCGCTCAGAAGCGAGCGCACCAAGAACGTCTATCTGCTTTATATTCTTTTCGTCGAGGACCGAGATGCCCTGCTGCAGCATTGTCTCGATGCCGGGATTGAAGCAAAGGTGCATTATCCGATACCGCTCTATCGCCAGGAGGCGCTCAGCTCGCTCGGCTACAAAAAAGGGGATTTTCCGGTGACCGACCGCCACGCGGCAACGACCATCAGCTTTCCCGTCGATCAGCATTTGAGCCGCAAAGAGCAGGACTACGTTATCGATACCGTCCGCGAGTTTTATTCAGGAAAGAAGTGACCATGGCCGAGATGCAGGTACCGTTTGTTGATTTAAAGGCGCGATACCAGGAAGAACGCGACCAATTGATGGAGATATTTGACCGAGTTTTAAGTTCTGGTCACCTTGTAATGACTCCGGAAATCGCTGAGTTCGAAGAGGAAGTTCAAAAATATACCGGCGCCCGCCATTGCGTGTCGCTGAATTCCGGAACCGATGCGCTACTAATGTCGTTGTGGGCACTAGATGTCGGTCAGGGCGACGAGGTGATTACGACGCCAGTCTCCTTCATTGCGACGGTGGGAGCCATCATTCACGTGGGCGCCAAACCTGTTTATGTGGATGTACTCGACGATCAGAATATCGATCCAGATAAAATTGAGGAGGCAATAACGCCGCGCACAAAAGCGATCATGCCTGTCCATTGGACCGGACGGATCGCGGATATGCATGCGATCGACGCAATTGCGAAGCGTCATAATCTGGTTGTTATCGAAGATTCGGCCCAATGTATGGGGTCTTATTTTCATGGCCAACATGGCGGCACATTTGGTTCGGCAGGGGCGATTTCGACCCATCCGTTGAAAAACCTCAACGCAGTGGGAGACGGTGGATTTGTTCTGACCAACGATGATGATGTAGCGGACAAAATACGGCTGAAACGCAATCACGGTCTCGCTAGCCGTGACGATGCGGTAATTTACGGCCTGAACTCCCGACTCGATGTGCTGAATGCGGAGGTTTTGAAATTCAGACTAACGCGCCTTAAAGAGGTCATCGATACGCGCAAAAAACACGCGGATATGTATCGCGAGTTGATTAAGACAGATGCGGTTTTCATTCCCGAGGACAAGGACTTCGAAATTAATTCCTATGTGATGTTCATAACTCAGGCGGAAAATCGTGATGCTCTGAAAGATCATCTGGCGAAAAAGGGGATCGAATCACTCGTTTACTACGGTACGCCGCTTCATCTGCACACCGCCGCCAAGGACCAAGGCTACCAGAGGGGCGATTTCCCGATTGCTGAGGCTCAGTGCGAAAAGGTATTGGCGCTGCCGCACAATCAATGCTTGAGCGAAGATCAGATCGCCTATACCGCGGACGCGGTTAACGCATTTTACGGTAGTGGTTGAGAGTTGGCGGGAGACGATGTCTAGCGTCATGATAATAGCACCCCACGCGCTAGATGAAGTGCTGGGTTGCGGAGGAATTGCTGCGGCCGCTGCGGAAAAAGGTGACGTCGTAACAACTATGTTTGCTTTCGGCGATGGGACGGGGCATGACGAGAAAAGGCG
>DLVK01000331.1:0-3894 GCA_003444235.1 Rhodospirillaceae bacterium | reverse complement strand
CTTTCAAAATGAGCAAATTCGTTCGCTTCGACCGCAATCGAAGCCACATCGTCGGCATTCACCTGCTTGCTGAGCTCGATACCACACCACGCCGCAGCTTGCATCTGATAGGCAACAGCCCAGAATTTCAGATTCGCCTTGGCGATATGAAAATCATCTTCCAAGGTACCGAAAGATGTCCATTCGAAAGACGGATAGTGGTCCGCAAGCCCGTCGCGGCCACGAAACGGTTCCGGTGGCCCGGTCATTCCTGCTTTCGCAAGGCCGACCGCATAGACCGCGTTCCGTACCGCGAGTGCGGTCGCACAGCCTTTCCACATGGACAACTCGCCGGACCGGGTGGCGCGCAGCTGCATATTTCCAACGGTCGAAATGGAAACAGCGTGCGCTGTCTGCTCTCGAGACAGTCCCAGCACCCGTGATACGGACGCCGCCACGCCCATGGCAATCGCCGTACCTTGATCGAAACCATGTTCGCCCGGATTGGCGGCCATAATATGGCGCATAATGGTTTCGTGACTTATTAGGGTTGCCACCACCAGTTCCTTGCCGGAAATACCGGCCACAGGCGCCACGGAAAACAACCCGCCAAGCCCATCGCTCGGATGACAACCAGGGAAGGAGTCGTTGAAATCGAGATTACGCAGCATGCAGGTGTTTACGAACGCGGTTCCATCGGCCGCATAATCCTTATTTTCCCCGAGAATTCTGCCGACGAGCCCCGTATTGGACGGTGGGCTCACCATCGATCGGCCGACTGCCACCGTGTCGCACTCATAGGCCCCAAGGGCACTGCCCAACGTATCGATCAGACGTTCTTTAGCAGCCGTAAGCGCACTCTCCGGCACGTCTTCATAGGTGAGCTCGCACGCAAATTCGCTAATGCCCGCCAGTATGTCGTCCATGACGTTGCCCCTCCCCGGCAATCGCTCGACAAAGATTCCTCAGACTAGTCCAATTTGGTTAATGCGACATTAAGATTTTTTTACAAACCAATAATATTATTGGTTTGTTAATGGTTTTTATATTAATCGGTGCAATACTCACATTTCAGTGAGTTAAGAGAATTGAAATTTGCCCGTGCCGATCTAACTGGTACCATATTGACCATCCAGATTTACTAGGACCTAACGGGAGGACCTCATGCGCATTCTTTTGACAGCGGCAGTTGCCGCTTTAATGTTCGCTGGCGGCGTATCGGCGCCAGCGCTGGCAAAGAACGTCAAAATCACTCCGATCGGCCCCCATGACGGTGAACTTTGCCGCCGTGACCGGGCCTTGTTATTCGAAGATCCGGACGGAACCACGTTGTTGTTCGATCCGGGCCGAACGGTCGCCGGTGCAGCCGACCCGCGCCTCCCCAAAAAATTGGATGTAGTGCTGCTTTCGTCGGTTCATGGCGATCACCAAGGAGATAAACGTATTCCGGCCCCCAACGCCGGGACTTGCGGCAAGCCGAAGACATCGGTGAAGACCCTTCCGAATTCGAACACCGTCGAGATCGCGGTCGGCAAAAACTCTAAAATCGTCTCGGCTGGGCAGATGCGAGCTTATTTGGTGACCCGTATGGTCAATGCCGGCGCCGATAAAAAGTCCGCCAAAAAAGCAGTAAAGCGCGTTCGCCCCGGCGGTAAAATGAAGTTTGGCGGCGTCACCGTCGCCACCGTTTCGGTCGAACATGCCAACGGCGCCTCGCCCGGTTTCATCATCGATAAGGCTCTTGCAGCCTCGATGAAAAAAAGCGGACTTACGGCCTATGTGGGACCAGATAACGGGTTCATTCTTACGTTTTCCAATGGACTGGTGATCTACCTGTCTGCGGATACAGGCCATGTCGCGGATATGGATTTGATCGTCCGCCGCTACTACAAAGCCCAGATCGCCTTCATGAATGCCGGTGATGTCCACACCATGGGCCCCGAGGAAGCAGCTTGGGCCGTCAACGAACTGGTCAAACCCAAGGTCGCCTTCGCGGTTCACCTTAACGAGGTATCGACCAAGGACGGCAAAGTGAAAAAGGGCAGCAAGTTGGAGCGCTTTAACAAATTGGTCGACAAGTCGATCAAAACCTATTCGACGCTTTCCGGCGTAACCATGGCATTCGACGGTAACGCCACTTGCGTCACAGGCTGCAAATAGAAAAACTTCGGAATCGGGATGGCATACGTCCCGATTCCGCTGTATTTAGGAAGGTATGAAGCTCACGCGTTGGATTGCAATTGTCGGGCTCGCCGCCCTTCTTTTCGCGCCGGTAGGGGCTTTTGCCCATCCCCATGTCTGGATCGACATGAGCACGAAACTGCTGTTCGACAAGAATGGCCATGTTCGCGCGTTGGAGATTTATTGGCTGTTCGATCCCTTCTACTCCGCACATTTAGGGCTTAGCATCCGGCAAATCGAAAAAGCCGGTAAAAAAAATGCGCATCGAACCTTCGCCGGCGAAATGGCGGGGCGCCTGAGAAAACATAGCTATTTCACCGAGGCGACCGCCGATGGGAAGCGACTTAGATTCGCGCGCCATCTCGATGCGTCGTCCGGCAAAATCGATAGCGGCAAGAATCAAGGGCGTTTCTGGACCCGCTTTACAATCGAGTTCGAAAAACCCGTAAACCCGAAAAGGCAGAATTTCGTCTATGCGGTCTACGACCCGACCTATTACATCGAGATACTCCATGTGGAAAAGAAGCCTGCCTTCACCTTGGCCGGCATTGCCCCTAATCAATGCTTGGGTCGGTTGATTAAGCCGAATCCCGACGCGGAAGCGCGCATGTTCGCAGCGGCGCTCGATAAGACCCAAAGCGGCGGAAACGACCTCGGTCGACTTTTCGCGGAAAAGGTCGCACTGCAGTGCAAATAAGGACTAGTCGATGACAGGGCGCGCGATTGCCGTAATCGTGGTTTTCGTGCTCGCGGTCACAGGTCTCGCCTTCCTGCTGCTGATCACTGAGATGCCCCAACTCTTCGGCGGTTGGAACTGGCTGATCGGCGAAATGCAGGTACTGCAGCGTGATTTGCACCGAAGCCTTGCCGAAGCCGTTCAAGCGGTCCAACGGCAGGGCTTTGCCGCCGCCTGGTCGCTGATCGGCCTCAGTTTTCTCTACGGTGTGTTCCACGCCGCCGGCCCCGGCCACGGCAAACTCATCATCGCGACCTACCTCGCGACCCACGAAAGCCGGCTCAAGCAGGGCATTGGCCTCGCCGCTGCCAGTGCTCTGATGCAGGGCGTCACCGCTGTCGTCGCGGTCGAAGCCACGGTGCGCTTGCTCGGCTTGACGTTAGCGGACGCGGACAAGACCGCACGCCAGTTGGAGAGCGTCAGCTACGCTCTCGTCGCCCTTTTGGGCCTGCTGCTGATGCTCGCCGCTGCACGACGGCTCTGGCACGGCCATCATCACCACGGCCTTGAGCATGATCATGGGCATGACCACGAAGATGATCACGGGCACGACGGTCATCACGGCCATGCTCACATTCCCGCCCCCGACGATTTACCGGAACAGATTTCGCTGAGCCAAACCCTCTCGATAATTTTTTCCATCGGCATCCGGCCCTGCGCCGGTGCCGTGCTTGTGCTGATTTTCGCGACGATTTTGCAGCTCAAGGGTGCCGGCATCGCCGCCGTCTTCGCGATGTCGATCGGTACGGCAATCACCGTTTCGGGCTTGGCCGCGCTGTCCGTCTATGCCCGTCAAACCGCCCGCGACCTTTCGGACCGGATGCCCGAGGGAACGCTCGCCGCAGGAACTTTGTTCAACGGCGCAGCTCTCATAGGCGGGTTGATTGTTCTCTTGCTGGGGATTGCGCTTTTTCAAAGCGTCCAGGCCATCGCAGATCACCCGATTCTCTAAAGCACTGCATTTCGCAATCAACTAACGAGTATTTACGCTTATACTA
>DLVK01000178.1:0-3117 GCA_003444235.1 Rhodospirillaceae bacterium | reverse complement strand
GCGCACCGATCAACGAAGCGCAGGGGCCAGTCAAAACGCAGTTCGGCTATCACTTGCTCGAGGTCACGAGCCGTAGCGACTAATCCGGGATTAAACCACCGGCGATTTGCCGCCATCCACATTGATGGCGGTGCCGGCGATATAGGACCCCGCATCGGAGCAAAGGAAGCAGGCGATATTCGCGAATTCTTCCGCTTCGCCGACCCGGCCCAGGGGTAAGCTCTGATCTTTGGCAATTTGAGCGAGGAAGTCCTCGTACGGTTCCTGTTCGCCGGCGGCAACCCAGCGGCGATGTTTTTGATCGCTCTCGATACTGCCGACTAGGAGCGCGTTGACCAGCACGTTGTGGGGTGCTGCTTCTTTCGAAAGAACCTTGGTCAGCGCCAGGCCTGTCGCCCGTGATACATGTGTCGGCGCCCCTTCCGCAGCAGGGGCTTTCGAGCCGATATTCAGGACATTTATGATCCGGCCCCATTTGCGTTCCATCATGCCTGGCAAAACGCGCCGGCAGGTGCGGATCGCTGCAAAGACTTTTAGATCGAAATCCTCCTGCCAATCCTCGTCGGTCAGGTCGACGAAGGGGCCGTGCATGGAATGTCCGGCGTTGTTGATCAGAATATCCACGGGCCCCAAGGCGCTTTCGGTGCCATCGATGAGCCGTTCGATTGCGTCGGCCTTACTGACGTCGGCGGTGATCGCTGCGACGTTCCCGGTGCCTGCGGCGTCCACCTCGGCTTTTGCGTCATTCAATTCCGCTTCACGCCGGCCGCAAATCGCCACATGGGCGCCGGATTCCGCAAATTTGATCGCCATTGCCCGGCCAAGACCTTTGCTAGAGCCGGTAATCAGCGCTACACGCCAGTCCATTCTGCAATCCATCGGATTTCCTCCCTGCTTGCTGTTCGGGAAGATTAGGATATTCCGAGCCGGGCTTCCAACGGTCATATCTCTGCACCGTTTGGCGATTGCTGTTATCTTCATGGAATGGAGATTTATTGCCATGGCTAGATTTTCTCGCCGTCTGAACATGTGGCGCGAGGCAGGGTTGATCGATGCCGATCATGTCGCGGCGATCGAGAAATTCGAACGCGAGCGCGGCGCGGCGGGTTGGGTCGTGCGCGGTCTGTTGGGCTTGGCGGCAGTCGCCATCGGTATTGGTTCGATTGCCCTGATCGCGGCGAATTGGGAGACCATTCCCGACACTGTAAAAATTGGTGTCGATTTTCTTTTGCTGATCGCGCTTGCTTGCGGGGTCTGGTTAATGGACGCTCGCGGACGCGAAACCGGTGCCGAGATTCTTATCGTCGCCTTTTTAATCGGTTGCCTCGCCACAATCGGGCTCGTCAGCCAAATCTTCCATTTGGCAGGACAGCTCGAACACGCGTTGCTGTTTTGGGGCGCAATCACGGCGCCTTTGGTGCTATTGGCGCGTCATCGTTTAGTAGCCGCACTTTGGAGCTGGACGGTGCTTGGGGCCGCATTCGCGTCGCTAATACGCGAACTCGAACGTTCCGCCGGATGGAAGAGTGACGAAGCATTCCTCGCGCTCTACGCAATTCTTCCGCTTTTTGCCGCTTTCATCGCGGTCTTGGTCCGCAAGCTCGGCCGGGTTGAAAATTTGGCGTGGGCGCTGCAAGCGGCAGCGGTGATCACTTGGTATGCCAGCATAGGCTTGCTCGACGCGTCTTTAACCTGGAGCTCCGGTCGGGCTGAATCGAGTGCTGCGGTTATTATTCCTGTGGCCATTCCCGCTGCCGTGGCACTTGCGGTTGGCGGTTATGTGCTCGCTTGTATTTGGGATGGACTAGGGCGTGCCCGAGCGATTTTGGTCGGCGTGCAACTGATCCTCTATCTCGCTTTGCTTTTCGTGGCGCTGGTGACGGACGGAAAATCCTATTTTGGGATTTTGTTCTTCGTAGCGTTGTTTGGTTTGGCGGCGGCGGATGCGGGACGTACCGGTCGACGGACGTTATTCCAATGGTTACTCGCAATTATCGGGGCGAGAATGCTGCTTTTCTATTTCGATGCCTTTGGCGGGCTGGCGACGACCGGCGTGGGGCTAATCGGTGCCGGGGTCTTCATCTTGTTGATGACGCTCGTTTGGCATCGTAATCGGAACCGGGTGTTGACCTGGCTGGAAGGAGCGGGTCAATGAGCCGGCAGCTGCGTTTGATTGTTGCTTTGGCCCTGCCGGTCATCTGCCTCGTTGCGTATGCGGGATGGCATGGGTGGATTGCCGTTCAGGGGCAAAAAGTGACACTGCCGATCCGAGGATTCGATCCGCGGGACCTTTTGTCTGGCCACTACCTGATCTACCAGGTCGATTACGGGCTCAAGTCGCTTTGTGCAAAAACCTCTCAACCGGAAACCGGACCTTTTTATCTTTGCCTATCGTCGAAAAAAATTCATGACGGTCGCCCGCCTTCGACCAGCTGTCGACAATATCTACGAGGTCGCTGTGAACGGGGAAGGTTTCGGACCGGAATTGAACGCTTTTACGTTCCGCAAAAACATGCGCGAAAGTTGGAAAAGGCAGTACAGAACCGCAAAGGATCGGTGACCCTTTCCCTGGACGGAAAAGGGGGCGCTGTGGTGATCGAACTGTTGATCGAGGGCCGGTCCTGGAAACAGTGGGTAGCGGCGGAAAAATAGGTTGATGCCGTTATTTGCGCTGAAAAAACCGTCTAGCGAACGGTTATGTGTTATAAGTTTGCGATCCTGAAGAAGTACGTTTTGCTTTTGCGTCTCCCGAGCCGATGACAAATTTTTCCGTTCCAGACCTTAAACCCTGCGAGCTTGCCGGTGGTACGATTTCCTATCGCGAGGCGGGCGAGGGACAGCCGCTACTTTTTCTCCATGGCATCAATATTCATTCAGGCATCTGGGGCTATCAATTCCCGCATTTTGCCGCCAACTATCGGATGATCGCCTGGGATGCGCCCAGCTATGGTGGGTCGGCCCCACGCGAAGGACGCATTGAGGTTTATGCCGAAGCGCTGGCCGAGTTCCTGGACGAACTCGGCCTAGAAAAGGTCATGCTCGTCGGTCATTCCATGGGGGGCATTATCGGCGGCGCATTTACCGGGCTATATCCGGACCGCTTGCAAGCATTGGTAC
>DLVK01000330.1:0-3796 GCA_003444235.1 Rhodospirillaceae bacterium | reverse complement strand
CTATGGCATGTCAGGCGATGCCCATCATATTACCGCCCCGGCACCGGACGGGAATGGCGGTTTCCGTGCCATGCAATCGGCGCTGCAACGCGCTGGCCTCAACCCCGAAGACATCGATTATATCAATGCCCATGGAACCTCGACGCCGCTCGGCGACGAGATCGAGGTCAACGCGGTCAAACGGCTTTATGGCGATGCTGCCTATAAGCTTTCCATGTCTTCGACCAAATCAGCGATAGGACATTTGCTGGGGGCTGCGGGTGCGGCGGAGGCATTGTTCTGCATAAAGGCGCTCAATGAGGGCGTTTGCCCGCCGACGCTCAATCTCGATAATCCGTCGGAAGATTGCGATATCGACCTCATTCCCCATGAGGCAAAAGAACGCGAAGTGCGCAACGTGATGTCGAATTCTTTCGGATTCGGCGGTACCAACGCCTCGCTGGTCTTGACCTCAGCGCCGTGAGGGCGCTGTGAGCGAGGCGAAGCCTGCAATTCCCGGCCTTACGAAACTATTTTTCGCGATATTTCTGTTTTTGATTTCTGCTGCCGGTGTTTCGGCGGTCTTGTGGTACGACGCGCTCACCGAACCGGGCCCGCTGATCGAGTATCGCCAGGTGATTGTGCCGAAGGGAGCTGACCTGCAAGTGATTGGCAGCCGCCTGGAAAAGGCAGGGGTAATTAATTCGAAATGGATATTCGTTTCGGCGGCGCGCTTGCAGGAGGCACACCGAGAATTACGGGCCGGAGAGTACCGATTTCGGCCAGGTATCAGCATCCGCAGCGTGATTACGTTGTTGCGAAAAGGTCAGTTGGTCAATCGGCGATTTACGGTCGCTGAAGGTCTGACAGTGGGACAAATTCTGAAGGTTTTGGATCACGCGCAAGGGCTTGAATGTAGGGTTTTCCCGGCTCCCGAAGAGGGCACGTTGTTGCCGAATACCTACTACTATGCTTTCGGCGAGACGCGTCAGGCGATGGTCGATCAAATGGCCTTACAGATGCGCCTTGCCCTCGACGAATTGTGGCCGAAGCGTGCTAAGGATTTACCGATCAAAACCAAGGCTGAGGCAGTGATATTGGCGTCGATCGTAGAAAAGGAAACCGGCCTTGCCGCCGAACGGCGCAAAGTCGCCGCTGTTTTTATCAATCGGCTCAACATGGGCATGCGCCTCGAATCCGACCCGACCGTTGTGTTCGCTGTGACGGGCGGTAAGAGTAAGCTTGGGCGCGGACTGAGGAAATCGGAACTGCGCCGGGACCATCCATACAATACCTATCGCATTCACGGCTTGCCGCCAGGGCCGATCTGCAATCCCGGACGCGCCGCCATCGCTGCCGTACTCAACCCCGAGAAAACCACATCCCTGTTCTTTGTTGCCAATGGAAAGGGCGGGCATGTCTTTTCCGACACCTTGAAGGAACACCAGAAGGCGGTGCGCCAATGGCGCAAGATCGAACGCGCGCTCAAGCGAAAACGTAAAGCGGCGCCATAAAAGAAATCGGCCGGTCAAATCGACCGGCCGACGCTTTTTAAATCCAAATTACTGTGAATTAAGGCAGTAGCCCTTTCACCAAATCGGGGGTAGCTTTCGATGGGTCTTTTTCGACCATTTTCACCGCCTCGACGATTCCGTCATTGACCGGCGTCTTCAAGCCGAATTCCCGAGCCTTCATGCAGACGAGACCGTTCATGAAATCGATCTCGGTGCGACGGCCCTTTTGCATGTCTTGGCCCATCGAGGGGCGACCGTCGGGATTACCCTTCTTGCCCATCTCGATATAGTCTTCCTCGATTTCCGCATAGGCGGCTTTGTCGCCGTCGAGTGCTTTGGTCCACTGACCGCAATCGATGCCGTGTAGCTTTTCGAGATTGAACCCTGCCGCACGCCCGACTTCGATAGCTTCCGCTGCGAGGTGAATTTTCACCTTACGAAGGTCGGCGTCTTCGGAAATTGCCGTGGACGACAGGCCTGAGGCAGCGGCCATGGGATTGGAACTCGAGTTCATGACCAGCTTGGTCCAACGCTCGCCCCACAAATTGGTGGTGACCAAATAGCTGTCACAATAACCGCAAAGCTGAGCGACCTCTTCCGCACGCGGAGTAATGCGACCATGTGGTTCGCCGACACGGAAGACCGTGTGGCTGTTACCCATGATCGGTCCATTACGATGCACATGTCCGGGCCCTGGCATTTGGACGGAAATTTTGGCTGCGATGGTGCCCATCACTTTGCCCCAGCCGACGATTGCGGCGATGAATTCCTCGTTCATGCAATTCTGCAACGAAACGATGAAGCCGTCGGGCGCCAAATAGGGTTTAATCAGCTGTGTCGCCCATTCGGTGTCATAGGATTTCATGCTGACAAAGGCGATGTCGATCGGATCTTCCTTGGCGAGTTCCTGGACATCGGTCAAATGCAACGCCCGACCTTGTACGGTCATTTCTTCTTCGGGCGTATTGCCGGTCATATAAAGGCCATCCTTGTTGATTTTCTCTACATGGTCCGGCCAGCCGTCGATAAAGGTGACGTCTTCGCCATTAGCCAGCATATGGCCGCCTACTTTCGAGCCGACTGCACCGGCGCCGACGATCGCAATTTTCTTGCCCATGATTTTCTCCCACTGGATTTCGCGTTATTTGTTAGTTGGCGCCTATAATATACGAATGCCAAAAGGGGGGAAGAGGTCGGCCGATGCCGGATGTAACGCCGTTTTATCTTTGGGGAACCGCGAAATCGGGCAAGACTTGGCTGAAGCAGCTTTTGTGCGGTCATCCAGCTGTTGCCGGTCTTGATGAGCCGCATTTGACCGACAAGTTGCTGCCAAGTATTAAAGATAGTTATGATAAATATAAAACTGAATATAAACACAGTAAAACATCTAATTTATTAAATATAGATGATGAAATAATAAATATATATAAAAGTATAATAAAAAATATGTCTGTTAATATTTCAGGTGACGTGCCAATCCGTTGGCTCGGAGACGATACACCCGAAACAATTTATGTATCCGATTTTTGCCGGGCGGCTTTTCCCGAAGCACGATTTATTCTGGTCCTCCGTGACGGACGCGACGCAATGGCAGCGAGTTGGTATGCGGAATGCCAAAAGCAACCGGAATTGACCCTACAGCTATGTCCATCCGTCGAGGCCTACGCACCGGCTTATGCGAAAGCCTGGTGTTACGTAATCGAAACCGCGACCTCGTTTGGCACAGAATATCCGAAGTATTTTCATATTCTACGATATGAAGACCTGGTCACTAGTCCCGTTGAGACCGTTCGCACGGCGCTCGAATTTCTTGGTGAATCCTTGTCGCCGTCGGATATCGAAAATGCGTTCGATGACTATGGACTCCGACGTGAGGAAGACAAATGGTGCCGCCCAGTGCCGGAAGATAAAAATTGGGCGAAATTAGGCGAGGTGGGCTATTGGCGGGAAAATTTAAGCGCCGACGCGGTGGCTGCGTTCAATGAAGTGGCTGGTGGTCCACTAAGTAAGATGGGATACGCCTAATTCGGTTTGCTTCGGAATTGCTGTTATTCCGAAATACTGAACTAGGCGGACTGTTCCTGAAAACGATGAGCTCTATATGGCGCTGTAGAAGCGGGAGGAAATAATGGTTGATATGACCAACGAACTCGATGGCAAGGTTGCCATTGTTACCGGCAGTGCACGGAACATCGGCCGGGCAACCGTAGAGGAATTAGCGCGGGCCGGTGCCGCGGTCGTCGTAAATTCAGTCCAAGCGAAGGATTTGTGCGAAGAGGTAGCAGACGGCATTAAGGCCGCCG
>DLVK01000285.1:0-4006 GCA_003444235.1 Rhodospirillaceae bacterium | reverse complement strand
TGAACGCCCGCACCGGCCCGCAACAAGCCGACATCGAGAACACGCACGTCTACGTCTGCCAACGGTGCCGGCACGTTGCCCGCGGCAATTCGCTGTGCAAAGCCCTCTACGATGGCGGTTTTGCCGACACCGGCTTCTCCGGTTAAAATCGGATTGTTTTGGCGCCGCCGCATTAGGATATCGATGATTTGGCGAATTTCTCCGTCGCGCCCAATAATCGGATCGATCAATCCAACCGCCGCCTGTTCGGTCAGTGATTGAGTGAACCGCTCCAAAGCCGACCTCTCCTCTTCACTCTCCTCCTCCGCTACTTTCGCGATCTTGCCCTCGGGAGTTTCATCAAGCGTCAACGGCATCTCTTCTTTGGATAATTCGATCAAATCCGGCAAATCGGCCCGCAATCGCTCACGATACATGTTGGCGACGGTGGGCGCTGTATCGTCGAGACGGGCGATGAGGTCGGGGTCGTCTAGCACCGCCTGAAGAATCGCACCGCTGCGTATTGCCGATGCGCCTAATGCCAGCGAAGAATGCTCCCAGGCTTCCTGAAGCAAGGCGCTGATCGCTGGCGACAGCGACGGTGTGCGTTCGTTGCCTTTGTCAGATCGCTCGACGGCTTTAGTAAGCTCCTTTACCGCACGGTTCGCATCGACATCGTACTGGCGTACCACAACAGCAATGTCGGTCTCGCCCCGTTCGAAAAGTTTCAACAAGAAATGCTCGATTTCGACACAATAATGGGTGTGATCAAGCGCAAGATGGGCGGCGTTTTCGAGTGCCTCGCGGCAAGGGCTATTGAGCTTACCGACAAGGGTTTTCACGTCGAGATGCATCGGGTCAAATTCAGGCGCCGCGCCCAACGAGTCAAGTTTCGCGCGCACAGCCAATAGCCGAATCGAAACCTCAAGAAGTCATCGTACCGGCCTTTAATGGCGACCCTTTAAGTGACTGATAATTATTTATTATTCCTGACGTGCCGCGAAAGATGAATTGATCGCTGTAATGCTGGAAGCAGTATTCACCCTTCCTTAGCCGGACTGTCCGGCATTCGAGCGGATATTTCGTTCGGTGAGTCGCCTATGGGCCCGGACGTACCGGTGCCCCTTTCAACTCGACCACATTGTCTTCCGGATCATAAATGTACAGCGACGGACCAGTTCCGTCGGCACCATACCGCATGCCTCCCTCGCCGAGCCGCACGCCGGCAGCGGTCAGATAGGCGGTCAAGCTACCCTCATCGAAGCCATCGATGCGTAGGCAGAAATGATCCACATTGCGCCCCGCAGGCCCGGGAGCCGCGCCGCCGGCTCGGCCTATCTTGCCCTCGGAATCGACAAGATCGATCAAACTCGCCCCGGCCCGAAGCTGCACAAGTCCGACTTCCTCGACCTCACGTTCGAGACCACATCCCAAAACCTCGCAATAAAACGCGATCATGCTTTGCATATCGCGCACTCTCAGAACCAGATGATCGAGACCGGAAAGCTCGAATGGTGCCTCAGCCATAATCTGTTCTCCCGCTTACCTGATAGTCAGTCTACAGAGACTCATCGACAACGTCGCGATTTCCCTACCGGTCCGATGATAATCACTAAACTATTCAATAAAACAGAGCGGGATTTTTATATATTTTCGATATTATTATTTATTAAATAAAATTATTTACTTTAATTATATATGTAATATAATACTCATATAAACGTTTTATATATACAATAAGTAAAGGCATCCAGTAGGTGCCCTTTGACAAACATTGCCGGTCGCTTCGTACGTCTAGGAGTACAGTGCAATGAGTTGGCATGCCGCGGTCGATTTCAAAAAAGCCTCAGCGCGCAGCACCGATCGGGCGCCATTCCATGACTACGGCAAAGTATTGAAGGTCGGCTCGGATATGATCGTTACAGCCTTATCCGACGGCACGAACCAAGCTCGCTTTGCCCATATCGGCGCCAAAACGGCAGTTCGAAGCGCCCTTGCGGAACTTGCTCGCCGCCGCGACGATCTCGAAACCGTCGCGCGGCAGCCAAAATCGGAATTCGCAAAACCGCTCTTCGCGGCACTCTGCCAAGAAGTACGATCAGCACTGAAAGCGGTTGCCGCAGACCGATTAGCGCCGCTCGAGGCACTTTCCGCAACGCTCATCGTCATGGTCGCAAGTCCCAACGGTCTCGCCGCAATGCGGATCGGCGACGGTTTTATCGTGTATCGGCAAAGTGGACGGCGTTACGAGATGATGTTCAAGCGGCGCAATCCAGATGAACCTCCCGCATTCGTGACCGCCGAAGATGCGGCCGAGAAAATGCAAGTCTCCGCACGACCGGGCATGGCTGAATTCCTTTGCGCCTCGACCGACGCCTTAAAACCGTTATCCATTCGCGAACCGGAACGGCAACCACGCACGCCATTTTTTCGGCCATTGGATCAATGCACCGCGCTCGCCAAAACCGACGATGACGTTCATCGTGGTATCCGTGCTTTCTTACGATCGGACCAGCTTTCCGACGGGATAGATAAAGACTGCACGCTAATGCTGGGCACCTATCGCGCCGAAACCCGCCTCGCCGCCTAAAATTCAGCTACCGCCGCAATTGCTCTTTCGCCGGCCATCGCGCCGGCCCTTTTCATTTGCGCGCGCCTATGCCAACTACCAGAGAAATCACAATTCAACAGGAGGACATCATGGCAGGTCGATTGGAAGGCAAAGTTGCATTGGTTTCGGGCGCGGGATCGTGCGGACCCGGATGGGGAAACGGTCGCGCGAGCGCGACATTGTTTGCGCGGGAAGGCGCGAAGGTTTTCGCGATCGACCTCGATCAGGACGCTCTCGACGAAACCGCCAAGACAATCCGCGATGAAGGCAACGAATGCACGACCCATTGCTGCAACGTCACAAAGGCAGACGAGGTCAAATCGATGGTTGCGGCCTGTGTGAAAACCTAAGGCCGAGTAGACATATTGCACAACAATGTCGGCGGCTCGGCCGCCGGCGGCGCTATGGATATGGAAGAAGAGGTGTGGGATCGCCAAATGGACCATAACCTCAAACATGTCTTTCTCGTTACCAAAGAGGTTTTGCCCCACATGGTCGAGCAGGAAAGCGGCTCGATCATCAACATGTCCTCGACGTCGGGTCTCACCTATGGCGGCGCATTCCAAATCGCCTATTGCACCACAAAAGCCGCGATACGCCGGTTCAGCGAGGCGGTGGCAATCGAATTCGCCGGCCGCGGCATTCGCTGTAACACGATCATTCCCGGCCAGCTCCACACGCCGATGGTGGAAACCCGCCTCGCGGGCCAACGCACCGGCGGCGACGTTGATGCGCTGATCGCGAGCCGCAACGCGCGCATTCCGATGGGGCAAATGGGGGATGGATTCGATGTCGCCTACGCCGCGGTTTATTTCGCTTCCGACGAATCCAAATTCGTAACCGGTAGCGAAATCAAACTCGACGGCGCGATGACACTGAAATGCACCAACATGCCTGATGACTATCCCAAAATTGGTGCCTAGGCATTTTCGAACTCTTCGACGAAAGCGCGGATTAGCCTAAGTCTGGCTGACGCTCGAAGCCAAACCAGGCCGATCCGCCGTTCGTAGGTATCACCGCCGACCGCCCGTTTCCGAACCGCAAGCCCTTCGGGCCATGGGCCGGCGAAATCGGGGATTAGTGAAACGCCCAATCCACGGTCGACCATAATCGCGATGGCATCGAGTGAATCGAGCTCGAAACGCTGCTGCGGCTTGATGTCATTGGCACGGAGATAATTGGTGATATTCGCACGCCCCCAACGGCCTTGATTGTACCGGATGAAAGGTTCGGACTTGAGGATGCGCACCGGGTCGCGTCTCCGCAGGGACGACGGTGTAATCAGGACCAACGGTTCGCGGCGAATTTCCCGCCAATCGCAAGATTTTGGCAGGACGAAGCTCGGCTCGGGGATCATGGCAACATCGATTTGCCGGTCGACCAATTGCTGATAGAGCCCCGCAGAATGGCCGCGCC
>DLVK01000504.1:0-5378 GCA_003444235.1 Rhodospirillaceae bacterium | reverse complement strand
GCGTAAACTCGAAGAAATTATTGCCCCCAGCTTGGATGCGATGGGGTTTGAGCTTGTGCGCGTGCGGTTGATGGGATCCGCTGACCGGCGGACGCTGCAAATCATGATTGACCGAACCGACGAAGGGCCGATCTCGGTCGAAGATTGCGCGCTCGCGAGCCGGCAGCTTTCGGCAGTGCTCGATGTGGAAGATCCTATTAGCGGCACCTATGTTTTAGAGGTCAGCTCGCCCGGAATCGATCGGCCATTGACCAAGGAACGGGATTTCGAGCGGTTTGCCGGGTTCGAGGCCAAGGTCGAACTGCAAGAATCGCAAGACGGCCAGCGTCGTTTTCGTGGCCGATTGAAGGGCTGTGAAGACGGTATCGTTACCATGATGACGGAAAAAGGCGAGGCGACCTTGCCTGTTACAGATATTGCTACGGCAAAACTTGTTTTAACCGACGATCTAATTGCCGCGCATGAAAATCAAAGCTCGGAGAATGCCTTACATTGAGGCTTAACAGAGAGGGATAAGGAAATGGAGACCGCAGGCGCGACCCCAATGCCCAGAACCGAACTGCTAAACGTGGCGGATACGGTGGCGCGTGAAAAGGGTATCGAACGAGAAGAAGTCCTCGAAGCCATGGAGCAGGCTATTCAAAAAGCCGGCCGGTCGAAATATGGCCAGGAGAACGATATCCGAGCCGAGATTGACCGTGATAGCGGTGAAATTCGTCTCGCACGGTACATGGAAGTTGCCGACGAGATCGAGAACGAGGCAACCCAACTCACTCTGGCGGACGCTCAGCAGCGCGAGCCGGATATCAAGGTCGGAGACTTTTTGATTGATCCGTTGCCACCGATCGATTTCGGACGGATTGCGGCTCAGACCGCGAAACAAGTCATCGTTCAACGGGTCCGCGAGGCCGAACGCGAGCGACAGTACGAAGAATTCAAAGACCGGGTCGAGGAAATCGTCAACGGTCTCGTCAAGCGCGAGGATTTCGGCAACATCACGGTCGATCTCGGTCGTGGCGAAGCGGTAATTCGACGCGAGGAGTTGTTGCCCCGAGAGAAATACCGTCGCGGTGACCGCGTGCGTGGCTATATCTACGACGTGCGGCGCGAACAGCGAGGGCCGCAAATCTTCATGTCGCGTACTCATCCGCAATTCATGGCAAAACTTTTTGGCCAAGAAGTGCCGGAAATTTATGACGGCATTATCGAAATTCGTGCCGTGGCGCGGGACCCGGGAAGCCGCGCAAAGATTGCGGTGATTTCCCATGACTCCAGTATCGATCCGGTTGGCGCTTGCGTTGGGATGCGCGGCAGCCGAGTGCAGGCGGTCGTTGCGGAATTGCAGGGCGAAAAAATCGATATCATTCCCTGGTCTCAGGACCCGGCGACATTTGTCGTTAATGCCTTGGCCCCGGCAGAAGTGGCCAAGGTGGTGTTGGACGAGGACGCGCGCAAAATCGAAGTTGTCGTTCCCGATGAGCAGTTAAGCTTGGCAATCGGCCGGCGTGGCCAAAATGTGCGTCTCGCGTCGACCCTCACGGGCTGGGAGATTGATATCCTGACCGAAGAGGAGGAATCCGAGCGGCGCCAGGCAGAAGTCCAACAGCGCAGTCAAACCTTTATCGATGCGCTTGATGTCGACGAAGTGATCGCGCATTTCTTGGTCTCGGAAGGCTTCACCAGCGTAGAGGAAGTGGCTTACGTGCCTGAGGAAGAATTGACCTCGATTGAGGGTTTCGATTCCGAGGTTGCCGAGGAATTACGTTTAAGAGCACGAAACTTCCTGGCTCAGGAAACCGAGCGCATGGAAGCACGTATCGACGAGCTTGGTGTCGAAGAGACTCTCAAGAAGCTCGATGGCTTGGGTTTGGAAATGGTTGTGACCCTGGCCGAGGCGGAAATTACGACGCTTGAGGATTTCGCTGATTTGGCAAGTGACGAGTTGACTGGTGGCGAGGAAGGCGTGTTGCGTGAGTATGGCCTTACCGAAGCACTCGCAAATGAGTTGATCCTCCGTGCGCGAGTCGTCGCCGGTTGGATCACCGAAGAGGATATGGCGATCGCATTGGCGCCTCCGGTGGAGGAGCCGGAAGAAGCCGAGGGTGACGCCGAAGCGCAAGTAGAACCGGAGGCAGCGGCTGCACCAGAGCCCTCGAAGGACTAGTGGCGAAAGCGAGAATCGAGACTTAGCGAAGATGACCGTATCCCAACCCAGACCGGACCACTCCCCGTCAGAGCGGCGCTGCATCGTCAGCGGTAAAACACTGCCGACAGATGCGTTGATGCGGTTTGTCATTGGGCCGGATCGAGCTGTTGTGCCCGATATACGCGGAAAACTCGGTGGGCGCGGCATATGGATTGGGGCCGAACGTAATCTGTTGGAGGCTGCGGTGCAGCAGAACCTTTTCGACCGGGCCGCTCGAACAAACGTGAATGTGCCGACAGATCTCACCGAGCAGGTAGAACGTCTGTTGGTCGATCGTGTTTCGAATACATTTTCACTGGCGCGCAAGGCGGGTCAGGCAGTGTGCGGGTTTGAGAAAGTAGCCGTGGCATTGAAATCCGGCGATTGTGCATTGCTTGCGATTGCTACAGATGCTTCCGAAAACGCCCGGAAAAAGTTAGCGGCAGTTGCGCCGGTAACCGACCGGCTAGAAGCATTGTCGGCGCAAGAAATCGGTGTCGTTTTTTCGCGAACCCGCGCGGTACAGGCGGCTGTAGCCAAGGGCGGTTTGGCCACACAATTGAAAATAGACGGTCGTCGGCTGGCGGAGTTTCGTGGTAAGTCTTCTTTGGACGAGGGTAGGCATGACGCAGAAATCTGAACAAGAAGGCAAACTCAGTCTCAACCGACCGGGACGGCTCGAGCTTAAGAAGACTGTCGAGACGGGCCAGGTACGCCAAAGCTTTAGCCATGGCCGTTCGAAATCGGTCATGGTCGAGGTCAAGAAGAAGCGTACCTTCGGCCGCGATTCCGCCGGCAAAATGCGCGCGGTCTCGGAAGAACAAGTGCAGCTACCGGAAACCCCCATCGAAGAGGAAGATCTCGGCAATTTAACCGAACAGGAACGCGCTGCGCGCATGCGGGCTATCCATGGGGCCGCGGAGGAAGCCGAAAAGCGCCGGATTGACGAGCTTGAAGATGAGCGTCGGCGGGTTGAAGAAGAGAACAAACGCCGCGCACAGGAAGAGGAAGAAGCGCGCCGCCGGGCGGACGATGATGCAAGACGCAAGGCCGAAGAAGAGGTCCGCCAGCGTGCGGAGCAAGAGGCCAACCGCAGAGTTGCTACGGAAGCGGACGCTGGTTCTAAAAAGGCCGATAACAAAGAAGCGGAATCGGCAAAACCTCAACGGCGGGCAAAACCCGATACCAAGCGGCCTCGTCGCTCGAAGGACGAGCCACGTCGACGGATGCAGGGCAAGCTCACAATCGGCGACGCGCTACGTCAGGCTGAAGATGGTGACGAAGGTCGCGTCCGCAGTCTTGCGGCGATTCGCCGGGCACAGGAACGCGAAAAGAAACGCCAGCGTGCCGAACTGCAAAAAGGCGAGGTGCAACAACAGGTTCGTGAAGTGGTGGTTCCCGAATCGATCACCGTTTCTGACCTGGCCAACCGAATGGCAACCCGAGCCGCAGACGTCGTTAAAGTATTGATGAATATGGGTGTTATGGCGGCCGCTAACCAAACCATCGATGCCGATACGGCGGAGTTGGTGGTTAATGAAATGGGCCATAAGGTCAAACGCGTCTCGGAAGCGGACGTGGAAATTGGTCTCGAGGGCACCGAAGACCAGGAGAGCGATCTCGACGAGCGGGCGCCGGTTGTCACCGTGATGGGTCACGTGGATCACGGTAAGACATCCTTGTTGGATGTGTTGCGGGAAAGCGATGTCGCGGGCGGCGAAGCCGGTGGTATCACCCAACATATCGGTGCGTACCGTGTAAATTCCCCGTCGGGGGCTGCGATTACGTTTCTCGATACGCCGGGGCACGAAGCGTTTACCGAAATGCGCGCCCGCGGCGCGAGCGTCACAGATATTGTTATCTTGGTGGTGGCTGCCGATGATGGAGTTCAGCCGCAAACGGTTGAGGCGATCAGCCATGCCAAGGCGGCTGAAGTGCCGATCATTGTTGCTATCAATAAAGTCGATACCCCCGGCGCCGATTCCAATCGAGTCCGCAATGAATTGCTGAACCACGAAATCGTTGTCGAATCGCTAGGCGGCGATGTGTTGGATGTCGAGGTTTCGGCAAAGGAAAAGACCAATATCGACAAATTGGAAGAAGCAATCCTGCTGCAATCGGAAATTCTCGAACTGAAGGCGAATCCCAACCGATTGGCACAGGGTGTTGTTGTCGAAGCAAAAATGGAACAGGCCCGCGGTTCGGTGGCGACTGTACTGGTTGAACGCGGCACCCTGCGCACGGGCGATATTTTCGTCGCCGGTTCCGAATGGGGCCGGGTTCGCGCGATGATCGACGACCGCGGCACCTCGGTTAAAGAGGCCGGCCCGGCGCATCCGGTCGAAGTACTCGGCCTGCAAGGTACACCCTCCGCAGGCGATACGATCAATGTTGTCGAAGATGAAGCCCGGGCCCGTGAAATTGCCGAGTATAGAACCCGCCAGCTTCGTCAAACCAATATGGCTGCCGGCGCGCGGGGCACGCTCGAACAGATGTTCGACAAGATAAAAACCGGCGAGAGCGAAGAGCTGGAAATCTTGATCAAGACCGACGTGCAGGGCTCGTTGGAAGCGATCAACAGTTCCTTACAAAAGCTCGAAACCGACGAAGCTCGCGTGCGGGTGCTGCACAGCGGTGTCGGGGGAATTACGGAGTCCGATGTCATCTTGGCGCGGGCATCCGAAGGGGTGATCATCGGCTTCAACGTACGCGCCAATCCGCAGGCCCGCGAGCTTGCCAAGCGTGACAACGTGGATATTCGCTATTACTCGATCATTTACGATGTGATCGACGACATGAAGAAGCTCATGAGCGGCCTTTTGGCGCCGGAAATGCGCGAAAAGCAGCTTGGTTATGCGGAAATCCGTCAGGTGTTCGGGATCTCCAAGGTCGGCAAGATCGGCGGTTGCATGGTTACCGAAGGCGAAGTCAAACGCGGCGCCCGGGTCCGGTTACTGCGCGACGACGTGGTTATCCACGAAGGCAGTTTGAAGACATTGCGGCGCTTCAAAGATGATGTGCGAGACGTGCAGCAAGGCTACGAATGCGGCATGGCATTCGAAAATTACGACGATATCAAAGAAGGCGATATGGTCGAATGTTACGAGGTCGAGGAGATCAGCCGGTCGCTCTAGGGCGAGACAATTGCGCGAGTGTGCGTACCGACAATTCGGCGCGCTCGTGCAGCCGGACC
>DLVK01000139.1:0-4045 GCA_003444235.1 Rhodospirillaceae bacterium | reverse complement strand
ATAATTGCGATGATCTGGTGGTGGCCCCGGTTCTGTTGGTGTGTGACCGATACCTTCGCCGAATGCAAAATGTTCAATGTTTGTGGCAACATGCAGGGCGAGCCTCTTGCCGCCAGGCCACGAATAGTCCGGACGTTCCACAATTGCGGAATAGTCGAAACGGTTGTGATGCGGCAATGTCATTTCAATGCTCCGAGCTAGACGATTGAGGAACCAACGGCAATATTGAAAGAGTTAGGTGCTTCGATAATCGTGACTAGATTAGTTGCCTTGATCGCGTATCGTGAGTCCGTTGGCATTTCAAAAAGACACGTTTGCCTAATTAGATTATGGTTTCAGTATACGAATTTTACTCGTTCTTTTCTTGATTGTTTTTCTGGCGAAGCTTTGGCGGAATGCTACGATTGGAAGCTGCGGCGCTGCCATGGCAACGGGGCCGGGAGCTATGCTGGCACCGTTTTTATAAACCTACCTGGTTCCCCGAATAAGATCTCCGGTTTTATGGTACAGGCCCGTTTTGCCTTAACGCCGCACATAAAAAACGGCGAATGCCTCGACGAGAAGACACGCGGCAAACGCGTACGGAAGGTGCAATTTTTCGAGCCTCAACGGGACGGCAAGGGTTGGTGGCTGCTCGCCCGAGTCAGGGTCGATGGGTTCGACTTGGCAAAAGCGTTGGTCGATGAGGGCTTTGGCCGTTCCTCAGACAGCGGTGCTGAAAGCTTGTGCATTCGATAGGGCATAACGTGACGGTTATTCGCCCCAAACGTCCTTCAGAGCACGAAGCCAGTTTTCACCCATAACTTTTCGGATACGAGGTTCTCGCCACCCGGCGCGTTCCATTGCGGCGGTCAAGTTCGATGTCTCGCCGATGCGACCAATGCCCTCCAGGCTCAAGATTTCGCCGAATTCCGTGAGTTTCCGCGCATAGCCTTTGTCCATCGTGATCCACTCAAAGAAGGGCCGGTCATAGCCCTGAGTGAAATCGGTGCCATATCCGACGGCGTCTTCGCCGGCGATGTTGATAATGTAATTCATGGCCTCAACGTAATCGTCGACGGTTGAGTCGATGCCTCGCTTGAGGAACGGTGGAAACATGGTGACACCAACGAACCCGCCCTTTTCCACGATCGTTCGAATTTGCGCGTCTGTCTTGTTCCGCGGGTGATCTTTTAGACCCGCCGGCGCAATGTGGGAATAGCAGACTGGTTTGTCCGAGGCGTCAATCACGTCTTGCGACGTCTTGGCGCCGACATGCGATAAGTCGCACATGATGCCAACGCGGTTCATTTCGGCGACGGCTTCGCGGCCGAAATCGGACAGGCCGCCATCATGTGATTCATAGCATCCGGACCCGATCAGATTCTGTGTGTTATAGGCCATTTGGACGATTCCAACGCCGAGCTCCTTGAACAGGCGAATGTAACCAATCTGGTCTTCAAAAGCTGAGACGTTCTGGAATCCTAGAGCTATGGCGGTCTTGCCGGCAGCTTTCGCGGCGCGAATATCCGCGGTCGTGTTTGCCTGTATTATGAGGTCTGCGTCGGAATTAAACCGCTTCTTCCATTCGGCAATGTTTTGCATCGTGCCGGCGAAATCTTCCCAGACACAACAGGTGCAGTTGGCACCCGTCAGCCCACCTTCGTGCATATTCTCAAAGATTTCCCGGCTCCAATTGGATACGATGAGACCGTCGAACACGATCAAGTCGTCGTGAAGGGAAGCTATACTCAAGGGGCCGTACTCCGCGCGTGATTTTCAGAGAACGTAGTGCGATGGCTCGATTTTTCCGGCCGCGCGGTGAATGGCCGTGGAAATCGGTTTTCTGTTCGGTTGTCACGGTGTTCATGCCCGCCAGCATTGCGAGCGCCAACCAGCATTCCATCGGGATAATTGAGGAAACTTAGGGGTCAAAACCGTCACTCTTTTCAAGAGGCGGGACGACATTGGTGGTGCCCCGCACTCGTATCATCATTAGAAGCGAGTCGGCGATGAAACGATGACAAGATGAGGCGCGCGGTGTGACGTTGGTCCGCGTGCCCGCGGTTATCGATGGGGGTACGATCAGGTACGCTGATCGTGTGGTGTACCTATTTGCATAAATGCGCCAAAGCGTGCTCAGAAGTGTGGGAGTTTTTTGAACGGCTTACTCATGCGGTGCCACGGCGATCGCTCACCTGGTGCATTGAACGCTTGGCCGCAAAGTCGATTGTAAAGGTGAAGATAAATTGCCGTTGGATGAAATTTTGGGTAATTGTTGTCTCGATAAAAATGACCAAGGTGCCATTATGCTAGGTAGTAGTTGGGCGCTTGCCTACAGAGATTAGAACAATTGATTCGCAGAGGCCGAGGAACGTGTTAAACATTAGGGGCTAGGCCTATGGTGGGGAAAATTCGCTCGCCCCTGGGTGTGGCGTATAAAGCATTGAAAGCGAGTAAGGCGATTCGCCAGTCCGAGAGTGATAACAGGAGACAACACGAGCGAATTCCAATAACGCGGTCGGTTGAAATGATGACCCTGGAAAGCACTCAGGACGGTGAAATCACCAATATTTCCGTCGGCGGTGCTGCGATCGTGAGCAGGAAGCCGCTAGAGATTGAATTGGGACAGCCTGTTGAACTTCGGATAGAGAACTTTGAGAAAATTCCAGGGCGTGTTGTCCGAGCGGGCAGTAAGAGTGATTTTGCGATCGCTTTTGACATCGACGAAACCGAAGCACGCCAGATCGTTGATGATCTGATAAACGAAAATAAGACGGCTCAGGTTGACTAACTTTGAAGTTTCCGATTTGCCGCGGCGATTTTTTCAATGATTTGGTGTGGTAGGATGGGCGCGTCGCGAAATCTGACGCCGAAAGGCGTGAGGGCATCCTCAATCGCGGCAGCGATGACGGCCGCGGCGGGCAGGGTGCCGCCTTCTCCGGCTCCCTTGACACCCAGCGGATTGTTAGGGGTTGGCGTTTCCAAATGGAGGATTTCGACATCTGGAACTGACTCCGCCGTTGGTAGCAGATATTCTGCAAATGTTGTCGTTACGGGATTGGCGTCCGCGTCGTAGTACAGATGCTCAAGCAACGCATTGCCCACACCATGGGCAACACCCCCTTGAACCTGGCCATCGACAATCATCGGATTGATGAGGTTGCCGCAATCGTGCACGACGATATACCTCAAAATTGAGACGAGGCCTGTTTCGGGGTCTACCTCGACTTCCGCAATATGGCATCCATTAGAATAGGCCGCCTGACTTGGTTGGAAGTAACTGGTCGCCTCCAATCCGGCCTCGATGCCTTCCGGCAGTTTGAATCCGGGAACACCATTCATCATCTTCGCAAGATCGGAGAAAGTGACACTATCCCCTTGCTCACCAGTAATTCGGATTACGCCGTCTTCCATTTCGAGATCGTCTTCTTGCACCTGAAGCACGGTGGCGGCCAATTTCATCAATTTGCCGTATACAGTGCGTGAAGCGATTTTAACCGAAGATCCAGCGTTGACGGCTATCCGGCTGGCGAATGTGCCGACGCCAAGCGAAACTGCATTCGTGTCACCCGTAACGATATCGATGAACTCGATGGGCACGTTGAGTTCTTCGGCGCATAACTGGGCTAACGTCGTATGGTGTGCTTGCCCTTGAGGTGCGGCGCCAGTTTGCAATACGACGCGGCCGGATGGGGCGATCTTGATGCTTGCACCTTCGAACGGGCCGAGCCCGGTGCCTTCAACCGCATTTGCGATTCCGATTCCGATGTATCGACCGTCCTCGCGGGCTTCTTTCTGGCGCGCCGGGAAGTCATTGTAGCGCGCCTTTTCAACCGCCATTGCCTGACATTTTGGATAGTCTCCACTGTCGTAAATTACCGGCGCGCCATCGCGGAAAATCAAACCCATCTTGTAGGGCATCTTTTCGGCCGGGATGAGGTTCCGACACCGAATTTCGGCGCGATCGATATCAAGTTCCCGCGCAACCAGATCTAGTGTCCTTTCCATAGCAAACACGGCTTGCGGCCGTCCTGCCCCGCGCAGCGGTGTCGTTGGTGGCTTG
>DLVK01000332.1:0-3181 GCA_003444235.1 Rhodospirillaceae bacterium | reverse complement strand
CCGTGTGGGATATCGCTGCGAAATACCTTGGCATGCAACATGCCCGGTAGCCGAAGCGTGTGGATATACTCGGCGCGGCCCGTCACCTTGTCATCCGACTCAAGACGCGGGATCGACTGGCCGATGACAGTTGTCATCTGCGTCGCCATCAGCCCGCCTCCACTTCCAATGCACTCCGCACCGCTCGGCCGACCGTGACCCTTAGAAGCTCACGCTTGTAGGCGGCACTTCCTTGCGGGTCAGTAATCAGGTCCGCCTCGTCCACAGCTGCATCGCCTGCTTGTTTCAGGAGATCATCTGTTACATCGGCACCCATGAGCAGCTCTTCCGCAGCCTTCATGCGCGTCGGCTTTTCAGTCGCGGCACTCACGACCACCCGCGCCTCTGCAACATTCAATCCCTCTCCTGTCAGAGCGACGGCGACACCGAGCGCCGGCCAATCGTCGGCGGCACGCGTCGTCACTTTCTTGTAGGCAGCGCGAACTCCAGCAGTTGCCGGGACTTCAAGAATCGCAATCAACTCGTTCGATGCCAGTACGGTTTCGTAGTATCCCTCATAGAGGTCTTCCACGTTGATGGTCCGCGTGCCACCCGGGCCAACCGTCGTGACAGATGCGCCCAGCGCCGTCATCACCGGCGGCAGGTCCATATGCGGATCGCCATGGGCAAGGCAGCCGCCAATGGTCGCCACATTGCGCACGCGGACATTGGACAGCGTCTTCATGGTTCTGCGGACCACCGCGGGAGCGGCGTCCGACAACTCCAACGCCCGAAGCGGTGCCAAAGCCCCCGCGGATAACGATCCACCCGTTCCAGCGCAAACTTCCCGGTAGTTGTCTTCGACCTTCTGTAGGCTTACCAGCACGCTCGGTGTGAATAGCCCGGACTTCATCATCAGCATCAGCGCCGTACCGCCGCCGAGGGGCCGGACCGTCGGGTCGTCCGCATCGAGTAATTCGACCGCTTCCGTCAATGTCGTAGGTTCCGCGAACTCGAATGGCGTCATGCGCCGACCTCCCCTTGGCCGAACGCTTCTTGTAGGCGCGCGGCAAACTGTTTTTCCATTTCTTTAGCCTTCGCGGTAAGCGCCGGTCGACCGAGACTACCGAGCTTACCTGTGAGCGACAAATCGGTCTCGTACCCGATTTTGGTGCCACCTTCGACCTCTTCTAGCCGGGTGATCGAGGTCGCTGAAAGACGCCCTGCAAGTTTCAGGGGCCGCCCCTCAATCTTCGCCTCAATGAGAGCCGGTGCGTCCTCCCGCACGAGTTCAACCGCCACACCGAATGTGATCTTGATGTAGGCGACCTTGCTTTCCATCACAGCCGTGTAATGTGTCGCATCGACCTCTTCGAGGTCCCGCACCCCTTCGATGCAGGAGACGAAGAAGCGCGCGTCGCGAATTTTTTCATAGACGGCCTCGCGAGGGGCTTCTACCTGTATTTCGCCCTTAAATTCCATGATACTTCCTAACAGGTCGCCATAATTAAATCGCCGAAGGCCCGTGAGCGCACGACCTTGATGTCTCGACGTAGGAACATTGATAGTCCTTTGCCCTTGGTTCCCCGAGAGAGATATAAGTGATATAGAGGACGGCCATCCGGACATCTAAATCGGCCCGGTAATTCCGACGGAGAGTGACATATGACGGCGACAATCAAGCAAATCCATCCGACATTTGTTGGTGAAGTGAACGACGTCGACTTGCGTGAGCCACTGAATGCGGAAGACGTAAAGATCATCAGCGACGGGATCGTGAAGTACGGCGTTCTGGTGTTTCGCGGACAAAACATCACCGACGAACAACAAGCGGAGTTCAGCCGTAATTTCGGCGAACTTGAGCTGCCCGGTAAGATTTCCAACATTACAAAGTCGGAAGACCGCCGGCTCGGACCAGAAATGGCCGACGTCTCCAACCTGGATAAGAATCATAACCCGCTTGACCGAAACGACCGGGCACGAATGTTCAATCTCGGGAACCGACTTTGGCATTCCGACAGTTCCTACAAAGTGGTACCGGCAGCCTATTCCCTGCTTTCCGGACGCATCGTCACCAAGGAGGGCGGTGAGACGCAGTTCGCAGATATGGCGTCCGCCTATGACGCACTGAATCCGAAAACCAAAGTCCTCATCGAGGACATGGTTTGCGAGCATTCATTGATCTACTCGCGCGGCGCACTGGGCTTCGACGAATTGTCAGACGAAGAATTGAAAAATTTCACACCAGTCCTTCAGCGACTGGTCCGCACCCATCCGGTGTCTGGCCGCAAGTCAATTTACCTGTCATCACATATCGGCCGTATCATCGATGCGCCGAGACCGGAAGGTCTCTGCTTGGTCCGGGACCTGACCGAAGATGCGACTCGTCCCGAATTCGTCTATACGCATAAGTGGCAGCAGTACGACCTTGTCATGTGGGACAATCGCCAGACCATGCACCGCGCCCGCGCCTTCGACGACGTCAACGAGATCCGCGACATGCGGCGCACCACCGTCGCGGGCGATGCACCAACGGTCGACCAGAAAGCGGCGTAAAGACAGACGCTATCCCGAAAGGGTATCTGAAAGCCCAGTGCGATAGACCCGGAGCGTATGCAAGCGCCATCCGATGAAGGTGCCAGAGAGCACGCAGTTGAAGGTGAGATAGCTCACGAGGACACCCGTTTCTGCCACCTATTCGGGGCGGACACCGTTTTGGTAATCCCAGCAGTATCGTAGAGCGAAGACCACAACGATCAGGACCATTGTTTGCTATCCACTGCGAAAAAGCAGTAATCCGTGCCGCCGGTCGTTCCGCAACCCATTCTCCCGGTGCGCGACGAAACTAATCCCGCAACCGGCCGCAATTCCTAACGCCCAGATCAGCGGGGAAGGAACAGCGGGCGCGGCGGCGTATAACGACACGGCCGACATAACAAAAATCTCCGCTGGAAGTATGAAGAGCTGCACGAGTTTTACTATCCGCGGCTGCGCCGCCTGCCAGCCCAAACACAAAAGCAGCAGAAGGAGCGGTCGCACCCAGAGTGGTGTCCCCCGACGATCGCCAGTACGCGCTCAACCGAACCGCGCCTAGGCCACTCGAACGGCTTTGGCGATCTCACCCCATTTTGCGAGATTCGCCGGGTTCTCGATGATCGACGGCTTAGCGAGATACATGACGACGCGGCTTGCGATGCCCTTG
>DLVK01000316.1:0-2575 GCA_003444235.1 Rhodospirillaceae bacterium | reverse complement strand
ATCGGCCGGGAAAGGGTCGGTGTTGATGAAGATGAGGGCAAGCGTTCGATTACCGATTTCAAGGTCGTGGAACGTGCGGGCAATCGGTTGGCCTGGTTGGCTTTATGGCCTCGGACAGGCCGAACGCACCAGTTGCGGGCGCATTGTGCGGCTATTGGGTCGCTGATACTGGGGGATGGAAAGTATGGCGGTCGGGGCGCTTTCGTGGATGGGCTGCCCCCGGACGCGAAACAGCTTCAACTCATGGCCCGTGAGGTGATTTTGCCGAAATTGTCGGGGCGGGGAACGATCCGGATCGTCGCCGACTTGCCGCCCCATATGGAGGCGCTGTGGCGCATGTTCGAACTGGATGTCAGAGCGGCCGAAGACCCCTTCGCCAAAATTGAGTAGAGTTCGCTTCAGATGTGTTCCGCAAGGTACGCCATAACCGTTTCATTGAACGCGTCCGGCGTTTCAAAATACGGAGAATGTCCGGCAGTCGGTAGTTCGATGACCGTGGCGCCAGGTATGTGCGTCGATACCTCGCGGATGAGATCCGGTGTGAAGAGTTGGTCGTATTCGCTGGTGATCATCAAGGTTGGCACCGAATAGCCAGTCATGTCCTCTGGCGTGACGCCTCCGGGGCTGCGGCCTCTCAGATCTTCCGGCAGATTGATATTGAGTGAGCCGATTTGGCGATAGAGATAGGCCGCTTCGGGATGTCGCGTGGGAAAACCGTCAGCGACAGCCGCGGTGCCGACGCCGCGTTCGGCAAACTCGCGTCGGGAACCGGCAAGCGCTGAGGCGACGGATGGAATGTTCATACCGCCCGGCGTATTCGACAAGACTAGGCACGATACCCGCTCGGGATGAAACGCGGCTGCACGCAAGCCTGTCCATCCGCCCATCGACTGGCAGATGATGGCCGTCTGCTCGATACCTTCGGCGTCGAGGATGGCCATCAGATCACTGTCAAAGAGGCTGCGGTCGAAATCTTCCGGTGCGCATCGTGAACGACCGAAAATACGATGATCGAAAACAATGGTCTTGTAGCTTTCTGCGAAAAGGGGAACCTGTTGCCACCAACTCGCGGCATTTCCGCCACGTCCGTGCGCGAATGTTATAGCGGGTCCGTCGCCGTGCACCTCATAGTAGATTTTCGCGCCATTCGTTTCGACCGTCGTCATTTCATTCTTCCGTCAAATGGGGTGACCCCAAGGAAGGTAGACTAGGTTAGGCCAATGTCTCCGCCAGCGTTCGATTTTCTCTTCATAGGCGCAGGATCCCGGCAAAGAGATCGTTGAGGCCGCAAGGTGCGATAACTTCGCAAGTTGTGTCAGTCTTACAAAGGGCGATCGACGTTTCTGTCGTTGGGAAACTCGCTACGGCGTCAGCCAGTGAGGAATAGGGCACTATCGTCGCACCAAATTTGCTCTCGTACCATTGGTGGACCCGGGCCTAACTTTTTACTTTGGGTCAAACCTTTGACTCTTTAAACAGGATGGGAGCGCGCCACGACGCGCCGTCGAAGGCGTCTTCGCTCAGGTCGTATGGGGCGAAATAGATCAGATCGCTATCATCGATCCCGTGGTCGTAAGGGAGGTTGAACCGATGGTTCCAGACACTTTGTGTGAGGCAGCCCGCACAAAGATGCCGGAAAATTACTGGCTGACGCGGATATAGCTGACCTAATGTAAGGGGTTAGCAATATAGAAATGAAGTTGAAGGGGTCGGGCAAGTCGGTTCAAACACTCGCCGCTTCGCTTGACGGCGGTTATAAGACCGTGATGGGTGAAAGACACGTGAAGACTGAAGCGCTCGACTTTTTCACTGGCGGTCCGGCCTAAGTGGTCACGAAAATAATTGCGGGCGACAAGAAGGAGTACACCGTCCTGAACTGTGACGGGTCTCCAACCGATATTACCAAGGGGATTGCCTCATTGAACGCTGCGGCGATTCATACTGAGTACGCTAAGAAAACCGGTAAGGAAAAAATTGACCTTCCGAGCGAGGCTTTAGACATGACGATCAACCTCAAGCCTAAGTCGGCGATTTTGAGTCTGGCGGTTGTGGTGAAGGTTAATGGAACATTGGGTAACCCCAGTTGCGGACTGGATGAGCTTTCGGTCTTGTGCAAAATCGAAGGCATGGTGCTTCGTTTCGGATTTTCATCGACCCACGTACTGGGCTTGGGCGAACTGTGTGCCGACGGGAACAATCCGTGCTTGAAGCCCGCCGCGGCAAAAGGCGGTAGCAAACAGGCACCGGCCCAGAAGGAAGCATTGGACCCGATCAACAAGGGAGTCGACGGGGCGGGCAACCTTCTGAAAGGGCTGTTCGGACGGTGACCCAGCAACAAATCAAGCGGTTCTATAAAGAGGTCGACATTGAGCGCACGGCGGAAGGAATAGAGGTGCGCTTGGACGGACGATCTGTGCGCACGCCGATGATGGCGAACCTGCGCCTGCCGACGGTTCGCCTGGCGCGGGCGGTAGCGGCGGAATGGGCGGACCAGATGGAGACAGTCGACCTTTCATCTATGCCGATGACCGAATTCGCGAATACTGCCCAGGATAGGGTTGCGCTGCGCCGCGAC
>DLVK01000531.1:0-6370 GCA_003444235.1 Rhodospirillaceae bacterium | reverse complement strand
GTTGATGTCGATGCCGATATTAAATCCGCCGCAATCCGGTATTCTCGGTATGCATACGATCCAGAAGCGGCCGGTTGCCGTTGACGGGAACGTGGAAATCGCCTCGATGATGTATCTCGCGTTGAGTTACGATCATCGTATTGTCGATGGGCGCGAGGCGGTGACTTTCCTGGTTCGTATGAAAGAAGTCCTGGAAGACCCGCAACGCTTGCTGATCGACGTCTAGCGTCGAACTTTCTACCCGGCGGGTCATATGCCGCGCATTCCTCAGCAATATCGCGCACTGCTTCGGCGGGGAATCCGCCATGCGTTCGGCGTACCGGGCATCGCGGTGTTCTCGTCCATGTTCGGTTTCGGGGCGTTTGCTAAGGCGAATGGATTCGACTTCATGCTGGCGGTCATGACCACGTTTGCTCTTTGGGCGCTACCGGGCCAAGTGGTTTTCGCCGAGCTTTATCAATCCGGCAGTCTGGTCGTGGTTTTTTTGGGCGTCTTTTTTGCCAATGCGCGCTTCTGTTTGTTGGCCGTTGCGACAATCCCCATGCTTGAGGGCGCGGCGCGGTTTCGTTGGGTGCATTTTCTCTATGCCCATTTGATGTCGGTAATCAGTTGGAGCCAGCTGGTCAAAATGGCGCCGACCCTGCCGCAAGAGGACCGGATTCCCTATTTCATCGGGTTCACGGTCACCATGATTTGTATTGCCTGTATAGCGACCGGCAGTGGATTCCTTGCCGCTGGTTATGTTCCCGGGCACCTGGGCTTGGTGTTCCTGGTGATTCCCGCGATCTATTTCATCTTGATTTCGGCGGCGGCCAGAACCCGTCTTGCGGTTCTTGCCGTCTTGCTGGGCGGAATTTGCGTACCTGCGGTGGAGTTGGTGTTGCCGAATTGGGGCTTGGTGCTCGGAGGCGTTTTGGCGGGGACGGCGGCCTTCGCACTGGAAACCTTGTGGAGAAATCGACATGGCTGAGATTTCGCCTTGGTGGTTTCTTTTGGTCTCGATTTTGGCGACGGCACTACCGCGCGCCCTGGGGGCGGTTGTGGCCGGGCGCGTCGATCCGGACAGCCGTGCGTTCGAGTTGGTCACTGCGATCGCCTACGCCATGGCGATGGGTCTGGCGGTGCGCTTGCTGTTGCTGCCAACGGGTCCGCTTGCTGATACGCCGGTGATCGATCGGCTGATTGCGGCTGGTATCGCGCTGGCGGTATTTTTCCTCGCCAGGCAAAATTTTCTTTGGGGTTTCGGTGCCGGCACGCTCGCCTTCTGGGCGCTTGAATTTTGGCGCCTCGGTCCGGTTTAGGTGCCCGGTTTAGCTGAAAGAACCTTAAGATTTTCCTTTGCAAAACACCTTAGCGACGGACAACTGACCGCGAAGCCGGCTACCATGCGCCGGGTAACCGCGTGGATTGAGGGATGTACCCGATACACCGGCGGAAGGCCGTCCATCCAAGCGGACCCCCGCATTTCGCAAAGTTTGATGAATTGTGCCCGGCGCGCTGGCGATCACCCGGCCGCGCCTAATGTTTCCGGCCACCGTCACGCCAATCACGCGTCCTTGTCCGTCAAGAACCGGGCCACCGCTGATGCCGCCCAATCGGTCCAGCCGTGGAGTTTGGTGAGTCACGGCCCAAGCAATAGCAGGTTCGACAAAACTTCGGCCCCCGACTTTGCGCAATTTCCGGCGCCCGATCAGCTGCGTTGTCAAATCACCGGGCTTTCCCATCGGATAGCCGAAATGGAATCCGTCTTGGCCGATCTTCAATTTTTCCGAAAGCGAGCGTACCGCGATAGCCGGAGGTGCACGCCGCGTCCGGAGAACCGCGATATCCGCATTGGGGTGCACGTCGACCCCGCTGACCCAGAATCCTTTGCGGGCTTTCGGGTCAGAGAAAAGCCCCACTTTCGCGCAACCATCGACCACATGCCGTGCCGTCAGCCAGATGCCTTTGCTGCTGACGGGGAATGCCGTGCCCGTTGCGTTTCCGCCGCGGCCGCTATCCCACTTCACGGGAATTTCCGGATCGAAGCGCGATATTTCGGGTAGCGTTCGTCCTCTGCCCCGTTGGCTGGGGGCTGGAATGAATTGTTGTGTGGGCGGAGGTCTCGATTCCGTTGCTGGACCTCGCTGGCGCGGCACTCCTTCGCGGTCGAACAGCAAACCGCCGACCGTCCAAACCAGGGCGGCAACGATAAAGGACAGTCCCGGCGGAAGCCGCATAATCCTCGCCCTTTAGCCGGCGACGCTGGCTGCGGCGATCAGGCCAACGGCAATCTTGATTGCCGCCAAAAGAATGGCCGGGCCAGTTTCGTCCGCCTCGACCCGGCGCTCGAAATCGCGGACCAGAAAGTCCATAACGCGGTAGGCAATCAGCATCAGCAGAAGCGTTACAATGCCCCAGATCACGATATCCCACAGATTGAGGCTGGTCTTGAGCGTGACCGCGAGTGGAATCGCAAAGCCGACGATTGCCCCGCCGAGAGTGATCGCGGCGGCTGTATTGCCGTCCTTGATGAGGGCAAGTTCATCGAACGGTGTGATCCAGACATAGATTGCCAGTGCCGCTGCCAGCATCAGAAATGTGACGCTCGAATGGAGCAACAGAAAGGGGAGGCCGGCCATCAGGCTGTCGAAAATGGCACTCATTTATTTCCTCGTCGAAATTGCTGATACATATCGATATAGGGGTATCCTAGTCGGTCCCGAACCGTGCGACCAGCACCGCCGTTGACCGCCAAATTTGCAGGTGACAGCGCCTGATGCCACCGATAGGTTGGCCGCGAACAAACCGAGGCGCCGGCGACGACCGGCCTTCAACTGAGGACGGAAAAACAATGTCGGAACAATATGATTTGGTGGTGATCGGGGGTGGTCCCGGTGGCTATGTGGCGGCGATCCGCGCGGCCCAACTCGGCATGAAGACCGCTTGCGTCGAGAAACGAGGATCTCTGGGGGGCACGTGCCTCAATGTTGGGTGTATTCCGTCCAAGGCGCTGCTGCAAAGTTCGGAAAAATATGCCGAAGCCGCCCACGAGTTGGCCGAACACGGCATCGATGTGAAGGATCTGTCGCTCAACCTGAAGAAGATGATGGCGCGGAAAGACCGTGTGGTCGAGGACCTCACCAAGGGCATCGAATTTTTATTCAAGAAAAACAAGGTCGACTATTTAGCCGGTCATGGAAGCATTGCCGGTGCCAACAATGTTCAGGTGGCGCTGAATGATGGTGGCGACCAAACACTTGATACAAAAGCGATATTGATTGCCACGGGATCTGAGAGTGCGCCATTGCCCGGGCTTGAGGTGGACGAAAAGCGTATTGTCACGTCCACTGGCGCCCTGTCCCTTACCAAGGTGCCGAAGCATCTGGTCGTTATTGGTGCCGGCTATATCGGCCTCGAGATGGGCTCGGTTTGGCGTCGGCTCGGCGCCGATGTCACCGTAGTGGAGTTCCTCGATCGCATAACGCCGGGCATGGATGGCGAAGTGTCGAAGAATTTTCAACGTATCCTCAAAAAACAGGGCTTTGAGTTTCGTCTCGGCACCAAGGTGACCGGGGCCAAGGCAGCCAAATCCTCGGTCACGCTCACCGTAGAACCTGCTGCCGGTGGCGACGAGGAAAAAATCAAATGCGATACGGTGTTGCTGTCGATCGGTCGCCGGCCCTATACCGAAGGGCTGGGCCTCGATGCGGTCGGCCTCGAAACCGACGAGCGCGGCATGATTCCCGTCGATGAGCATTTCCAGACCTCGGTGCCTGGCATTTACGCCATCGGTGATTGCATTCGGGGCGCTATGTTGGCTCACAAGGCGGAAGAAGAAGGGGTCGTTTGTGTCGAGATGCTGGCGGGCCAATCGGGCCATATCGATTACGACGCCATACCCGGGTTCGTCTACACCTGGCCCGAGGTGGCATCCGTGGGCAAGACGGAAGAAGAATTGAAGGAAGCGGGCATCGCCTACAATGCCGGTAAATTTCCCTTCATGGCCAACAGCCGGGCGCGTTGCAACGATACCACCGAAGGCTTTGTGAAAATTCTAGCCGATGCGGAGACCGACCGCGTTCTAGGCGCTCATATCATTGGTGCCGATGCAGGCACGATGATCGCCGAAGTGGTTGCGGTGATGGAGTTCGGTGGATCGGCGGAAGACATCGCACGGACTTGTCACGGCCATCCGACCTTGAACGAAGCGGTCAAGGAAGCAGCTCTCGCGGTCGACGGTCGACCGGTGCATATCTAAACAGCCGGCGAAGATTCACAGGAAATGTCTCGCGTCCCGACCCAGGCCGACGACCGACCGAAGCCCAAGGTTTGGCGTTCGCCTTGGAAGCGGATGCTGATCTTCATCATTGCCTGGGGTTTTATCCTGCTCGGTATACTGGGCATTTTGCTGCCGATCATGCCGGGATTTATTTTTCTGATCATCGGACTTTATCTGATGTCGCTGGAATCGCTTTGGATCAACCGGCAACTCGATAGGCTCGGCCGGCGTTATCCGAAATTTGGCGAGATCTCCGATGATGCTCGTGTCCGTGCCCAGCGAATTCTGCACCGCATATTTCGAGACGACGGATGAGTTGGCTCCGCGGGCCGGCGGTTCTGACCCTGGTCATGTTCAGCGCCCAGGTGCTGGGGATGGCGAGCTTCGTTACGTTTCCCGCACTGTTGCCGCTGTTTCAAAGCGAGTGGCAGCTTAACAACACCGAGGCCGGTTGGATTAGCGGCGTCTTCTTCGCCGGATTTGTCGCCTCGACGCCAATTCTGACAACGCTGACCGACCGGATCGATCCAAAGCGCATATTTCTCGTCGGCATGGTGATTACCGCGATTTCCAGTCTCGGTTTCGGTTGGATGGCGGACGGCATATGGAGCGCGACGCTCTGGCGTATTCTACATGGCATCGGTTATGGCGCCTGTTATATGCCGGGCATGAAGGCGCTCAGCGACGCAGTGCCCGAAAGCGTGCAGGGACGCGCCGTCGCCTTTTTCACCGCCACCTATACGATTGGGGTTAGCTTCTCCTTTTTTGTTTCCGGCCCCGCCGCCGAGGCTTTTGGCTGGCAGACCACCTACTACCTTTTCGCGCTAGGGCCCTTAGCGGGGATTTTAATGGTGGCGGTGGCGTTGCCGGCGGCGCCGAAGCGGGAGGTGAGCCGTACGGTCTTCGAATTCAAACCGATCGTAGAAAGCCGCCCGACGCTGGCCTATATGAGCGCTTACTTCTTCCATAATGCGGAATCCTCGACCATTCGCGCGTTCGCAGTCTCGTTTCTGGTACTCGCGGCGGCAATGCAGCCGGCGGGTGCGGCCGGCG
Organism: Rhodospirillaceae bacterium; assembly: GCA_003444235.1. Classification (GTDB taxonomy): domain Bacteria; phylum Pseudomonadota; class Alphaproteobacteria; order UBA8366; family UBA8366; genus UBA8366. Next base: position 1,056 of record DLVK01000531.1, on the reverse strand, counting down.
CCGATTGGGATCCGATCATGATTGCCGCAATTGCCAATCTGTTCGGCTTGCCCGCCATCATGTTGATCAATGAGATGGCTCGCCTATGGGATCGGCGCCTTGTGATTTCCGCAATCATGGTGGTGTGCTCGTTGGTTGGTGTCGCGATGGCCGCTTCCATATCTTGGGGCTTTCTTTGGGTCGTGGGCCTGATGATGCTGTACGGATTTCTGGTGCCGGCGGATGTGGGATCGATCAATGCGGGACTGGTGGGTATTACCGACTCCGAGAGACGCGGCGCGACAATGGCAATTCATGCGGTTTGCGGGTTTACCGGCGCTAATCTGGGGCCGGTCTTTTTCGGTGCTATCCTCGATCTGACTGGCGGCCAGGGCGCGCCGGACGCATGGATTGCGGCATTCGCGGGCATGTTCTTGATGATGCTGTTGGGGCCGGTCCTGCTCTATTGGCTGGGGCGCGATAGCCGGAAGGCCTAAAAAAAAACGGACCGGCGAGTGGCCGGTCCGTGGAGGATGCATTGGGGTTGCATGAAGTAGAGAAAGCCGAAAGGGAATGACTTTCTGACTTCACTATGCCTCTGGCGGTGCAATAAGGAAAATCACGCCCAATCATATGAATGTGAAGCGCCGTTAACTGCTGCGGGGGTGACTGCGATATTGCGCGAGAATATGAGCCTCGTCGACTTCGGTATAGCGCTGGGTCGTCGACAGCGATGCATGGCCGAGCAGTTCCTGTATGGACCGCAGATCGCCACCGCCGGACAGCAAATGGGTGGCAAAACTGTGGCGGAGTGCGTGCGGTGTCGCGGTGTCCGGCAGCCCCAACTGGGCACGCAACAGCTGCATCCGCTTTTGGATGATTCGTGGGCTGAGCGGACCCCCCTTGGCACCGCGAAAAAGTGCTTTCTCCGGCTCCAAGCGGTAGGGACAGATTTTGAGATACTCTTCGATTGCCTCGCGGATTACCGGCAGCACCGGGACGAGCCGTTCCTTATTGCCTTTGCCGACGATAGTGAGTGTCGGGCTCGTCGGTGCTTGCTCTCGGGTGAGGCCGAGT
>DLVK01000095.1:1529-4675 GCA_003444235.1 Rhodospirillaceae bacterium | reverse complement strand
CTGAATTGGTCGCCATGGCGGGCGGGGAAAACTTGTTCGGCACAGCCGGCAGCCATTCACCGTGGATGGAATGGGAAGATCTCAAAACCGCCGACCCTGACGTAATCGTGGTGATGCCATGCGGTTTCGACATTGCACGAAGCCGGGCCGAAATGCCGGCGCTTATAGAGCAGTCCGGCTGGGAAAACCTCGCCGCCGTGAAATCGAATCAAGTTTTTCTCACCGACGGCAATCAGTATTTCAACAGACCCGGCCCAAGGGTGGTCGAATCGCTCGAAATTCTGACGGAAGTTTTCCACCCGAAAGACTTTACCCCGACCCACTTAGGCCGCGGCTGGGAACAATTCTGAGTACCGATCACCGCTTCTTGAGGACGAACATCGCTTGCGGTGCCAGCAAATTCGCACGCAATGCGCAGGCGGAATAGGCAAGCGGAAGGCCGTCACGGTCCAGCGCGATCGCGTCTTCGATATCCGCGTCGATTTCGTCGCAAAGACGAATGAAGTCATGGATCGTGCAAAGATGGATGTTGGGCGTGTCGTACCAACTATCGGGCAAATTCCCGGTAACCGGCATACGGCCGCCAAAAGACAAATTCCACCGTACGCTCAGATGGCCGAAATTCGGAAATGACAGGATCGTCCGTTGCCCGATGCGGACCAAATTCTCTACGACACGGCGAGGCTGATGCGTTGCCTGCAGTGTTTGGCTCAAAACCACGTAATCGAAAGCATCATCGGGATACGCATCGAGATCGGTATCCGCATCGCCTTGTACGACCGAAAGGCCGTTGCTCACGCATTCGCGCACGCCGTCCATACTTAGTTCGATGCCACGCCCGTCGGTTTGTTTTTCGCGTTTCAAAAATCCGAGCAGCGCGCCGTCGCCACAACCCACATCGAGCACCCGGCTATCGGATTCGATCTTTTCCGCGATGAGACGGAGATCGCTTCGGAGGTTGGTGCGCCGAGTCATGGATACCTACCGATCCGGACGGCCCAAGCCACGATGCTCGGCGCAGGAATCGATAAATCCCTTTGCAACGCGACGAAACTCCGGTTCGTCGAGCAAAAACGCGTCATGGCCTTGGTCGCTTTCGATTTCCACGAAGCTGACGTCTGCGGCGACCGCATTCAGGGCGTGGACAATGGCTCGATTTTCCGATGTGGGGAACAACCAATCGCTACTGAACGAAACGATACAGAACCGCGTCTTGACGCCCTCGAAAGCGGCTGCCAGCGAGCCGTCATATTCCGCCGCGAGATCGAAATAATCCATTGCACGGGTGATGTAGAGGTAGGAATTCGCGTCGAACCGCTCGACAAACGTGATCCCTTGATGGCGAAGGTAGCTCTCGACCTGAAAATCCGCATCGAATCCATAGCTGAGATGCGCTCGGTCTTGCAGATTGCGGCCGAATTTTCGGTGCAACGCCGCTTCGGACAAATAAGTGATGTGGGCCGTCATGCGGGCGACGCCAAGGCCGCGCTTCGGTACGACACCGTGACTTAAATAATCACCCCCGTGCCAATCCGGGTCGGCCAAGATCGCCTGCCGGCCAACTTCGTGAAATGCGATATTTTGCGCCGTATGCCGTGCAGCACCGGCAATTGGCATCGCCGAAAAGACTCTCTCCTTGTACCGCGATGCCCATTCGAGCGCTTGCATCGCCCCCATCGAGCCGCCGGTCACGCAAAAAAGCTGCTCGATCCCCAAATGGTCTATGACGAGCTTTTGCGCACGGACCATATCGGCGATGGTGATGACGGGGAAATCGAGCCCATAGGGGCGATCGGTCTTCGGGTCGATCTCTTTCGGCCCCGTAGACCCCATGCACCCGCCCAACACATTGATACAAATCACATAGAACCGATCGGTATCGATCGGGTTTCCGGGCCCGACCATATCGTTCCACCAGCCGGGTTTACCGGTGATCGGGTGCGTTTCGGCCACGAACTGATCTCCGGTCAATGCGTGGCAAACCAGGATCGCATTGGATTTATCGTCGTTTAGAGTGCCGTAGGTCTGATAAGCAATGCCAAAAGGACCGAATTTAGTGCCGCTATCCAGCGCCATTGGCTCCGCATCTCCCAGCACCACATACCGGCCCGGAAGATCGGTACCGGGTCGGCTCGGTGCATGGTCGGCTTCCGACGTGCTATCCTTCGCGCGAGAAATGGTCTTTACCTTTCCAAATTCACGTAACAGGGCGGGATTTTGGGCCAGAGACCGTAAGTGTCAATGTTTTCTTTGATTTATCCGCGCCGAGAGACTACTAGTAGCGCCGCTCAATGGATTGATATGCAATGGCAGACAAATCGAACGAACGGGAATCCTTAAACGATCTCCGAGGTGAAATCGACGAGATCGACGAACAGCTCCACGATTTGTTGGTGCGTCGCGGCGGGCTGGTCGAACGAATCCGTGCGGTCAAACGCCTGGAATCGATTGCCACGGTGCGTCCCGGACGTGAGGCCTTCATCCTGCGCAAACTCAAAAACCGCCATAAGGGAAACTTCCCTGTAGGTGCGGTTTTCCGAATCTGGCGCGAAATCATTGCCGGCATCACACGTATGGAAATGTCGGAATACAACATCGCGGTCTACACTGCCGAGGGCGATCAGGGTTATTGGGATCTGGCCCGCGACCAATTCGGGACCATGACACCGATGACGGGCTATTCGAGCCGACGCGATGTATTGCGTGTCGTCGACGAGGGTAATTCCACGCTCGGCGTAGTGCCCTGCCCCAGCGAAGACGACACCGATCCGTGGTGGATCGGATTGATGGTGCCCGACGGACTAAGGGTTGCCTACAAGCTACCTTTTTTCGCCGACACCAACGCACGTACAACAGCGAACGGACCGGCGGTTGCCTTCGCGATCGGCCGTATACTGCCAGAACCGAGCGACAGTGATCGTACCTTGCTGGTCCTCGTTACCGAGGAACCCCTGAGCAGGGCAGCACTCGCCGATCTCACCGAACGTGCGGAACTTCCCTCTACAATGCTCGCATCCAGTCAGCAAGGCGATTGGTTCCATCTCGTTGAAATTGACGGGTTCGTCTCCGAGAAGGACGAACGTCTCACCGCCCTAAACGACACCGAGGAAATTTTACGAACCGCTATCATCGGCTCGTATGCGGAA
>DLVK01000095.1:0-1205 GCA_003444235.1 Rhodospirillaceae bacterium | reverse complement strand
GACCGGTGGTGCGCCCGACGAGACAAGCGGCGACGACACATGAGTTCCCCAATTCCAAGACCTGGTGTGCTCGACGTAGCGCCTTATGTCGGCGGCCTCCACAGTGTGGACGGCGTCGAGCGCGTGATCGTCTTGGCGTCGAACGAAACGCCACTCGGCGCCAGTCCGAACGCCATAAAAGCCTTTAGAGACACGGCTGACGATATGCACCGTTACTGTGACGGGCATGCGTTGCAGCTGCGCGAGGCTATCGGTCGGCGATTTGGCTGCGATCCCGCCCGTATCGTCTGTGGTGCCGGGTCAGACGAGCTGATTCAAATGCTGATCCGTGCCTATGCCGGGCCCGGTGACGAGATGCTTTACAGCAAACACGGTTTTTCGATCTACCCGATTTTCGCGACCGGTGCCGGCGTAACCGCGGTGGCCGCGGACGAAACGAATCTGACCGCGGATAGCGAAGCACTTCTGGATCGGGTGACCGAGAGTACACGGCTGGTCTTCCTTGCCAATCCGAATAACCCGACCGGCACATATCTCGGTGCCGATCAACTGACGAACCTTCGCGAAAATCTCCGTGAAGACATCTTGCTCGTCATCGACGCGGCCTACGCGGAATACGTCAACCGTAACGACTATACGGCCGGAATCGACCTTGTGGAACGGTACGGCAATGTGGTGATGACGCGAACCTGTTCGAAAATTTTCGGACTAGCCGCGCTCAGATTGGGTTGGGCCTATTGCCCGCCCGCGATTGCCGACGTTCTCAATCGTGTGCGAAGCCCCTTCAATGTCAACGGCCCCGCCCAAGCGGCAGGGCTTGCCGCAATGGAAGACCGCGCTCACACCGACAAGGCGCTTTCACATAATGAGGAATGGTTACCTTGGCTCAGCACAAGATTGGCCGGGCTCGGGCTCGACATCGTGCCCTCTGCGGCAAATTTCGTGTTAGCGCGTTTTGAAGATGCCGGGGCCGCTGAACATAGCTATAACGCGCTGCTGCGCCGAGGCATCATCACCCGGCTAATGAAAAGCTATCACTTGCCCGATTGTTTGCGAATTTCGATCGGACTCGGTGAGGAAAACGAGGCGGTTGCGACCGCGCTCGAACAAATATTCGAAGGCTCGGCAAAGCAATGAGTGGACAACCGCATTTCGATAAAGTCGCGGTGATCGGGCTCGGGTTGATCGGCTCGTCGCTCTGCCAT
>DLVK01000479.1:0-8504 GCA_003444235.1 Rhodospirillaceae bacterium | reverse complement strand
CCGTATCCGCAGCTGCGGCACGTTACTATCGCTCGCTAAACCGCTTCAGTGCCGCATTCTCGTTAATGTCAGACGCCGCTATGGCAACCCTTGGCGGGTCTTTAAAACGGCGAGAGAAGATCAGCGGCCGTTTTGCAGATGCGCTTGCCTGGCTCTATCTCGCGAGCGTCGGTTTGAAGCGCTTTCATGATGAAGGGCGGGCCCAGACCGATCAACCGTTATTCGATTGGGCCATGCAAACCGCGCTTTACGAAGTGCAGCAGGCGTTGGTAGGAGTCCTGGAGAATTTACCGAGCCGGCTTGTGGCGTGGAAACTTCGCTGGGTTATTTTCCCTTGGGGCGCACGCTTCTGTCCACCGTCGGATGTGCTCGGTGCCAAGGTTGCCGGGTTGTTGCTTGACGGTAATCCGGTGCGCGAGCATCTGACCCGAGATATTTACGTCCCCGACGATTCCGAAGACGCACTTGGTCGCCTAGAGGCGACCCTTGCCAAGGTTGTTGAAACGATCCCGATCGAAAACAAACTCAAGGACGCGATTAAATCCGGAGCCCTCGACAAGGTTGAAGACGATGCGCTTGCGGATGCCGCTCTCGATCTCGAAATCATTACCAAGACCGAGCACGCGGCCATGCGTGCGGCAGCGGATGCCCGTACGGATCTTATCCAAGTAGATTCGTTCGAGCCCGCTGAGTTTAAGGAATTAAAGGGCTAGGTCGTATTCTTCCGCAAGAATTCGTCCAACGAATCTGCCCAGCCCTGCCAATCGACCGACGGTGCCCGATGCCCGTTATCGCTATCGAGTTCGAAAAAAGTCGCATCGACACCGTTTTCTCTTAATAGCTTGATTGTGTCCGGCGCAATCGATGGCGGGAAAAGATTGTCCGAGCGAGAAAGTACGTAGTGCAGGGGCGCCCTGGCGTTTGCGATATGAGGCCTGGCATCGAACTGGATTGCCGCTTTGCGGAGTACGATCAATGAATTTGCATCGAATTGGGTGGCCCAGGGTTTGGCGAGCTCGGTCAATTCTTGTTCTATGACTTTGGGGTCGTCGCCCTTTTCCTGACGGATTTTATTGTCGTAACCATATTGCTTCAGGGTTTCGATTCGGATTTTCATCATTTCATCGAAAACGCCGGCTTCTTTTTCTTGGCCGTAATATTGCCCGCCGTTCCAGCCTGGGCATTGTGAGAAGCGCGCAAGCAACGAGTCTACAGTCGATTGATCGCCGCGCCCGACGATGGCGCTGACCACAACGACGACCGCGCGCACTTGATCCGGATGCATGGTCGCCCAATGAAACGCATGATGGCCGCCGAAGGAATTTCCAATTACCGCAGCGAGTTCGGTTACACCGAGATGATCAAGCAACTGGCGCTGGCTGTTGACCATGTCGCCGACGGTGATGTCGGGAAAATCAAGGTCGTATGGATTGCCGCTCGCAGGATCGATACTGGCCGGCCCGCTGCTACCGTAGGCGGACCCCAACATATTTGCGGCGACGACGAAGTATTTCTCCGTATCTACCGCTTTACCGGGCCCGATAAGGCCTTCAAACCAGCCCCCCGCGCCGGCGGCATGCTGATTGTTGGTATAGCCATGGCAGACCAGCACCGCATTGTCCCCAGCCGCGTTCAACGTGCCCCAAGTTTCATAGGCAACGCTGAGCTCCGGTAGTATGCCGCCTTTTTCAAGCGTGAAATCGTGGCTTTCGAAAAGATCGGAGGTGGCGAGCAGCATCAAATCTCCCCGCCGTCCTTTTGATCGTCGGGCCCCGCATCGTCGAGCATGTCGTTATCGCGGAAGAACCGGCGCGCGACCTTGAACGCATTTACGCCGCAGGGCGCGCCCGCATAGGCAGTTACCTGCAATAAAACCTCGCCGATTTCCTCCTTGGTCATGCCGTTTCTTACCGCGCCGCCCATATGGTTATAAAGGTCGGGGTAAAAGCCATTTGCGGCCAGTAGCGCGAGGTTGATCATGCTGCGTTCCTTGCGGCTAAGACCCGGGCGGGGCCAAATCCCTCCCCATATGTTCTCGACCAAATATTGATTGAGGGGAGCGGAAAATGCGTCTTCGCCGTCGCGCTCTATCGTATCGTCCACCCATTTGTCGCCGACTACCTCGCGGCGAGTTTGCTGTCCCAGAAGAAATTTTTCCGTTTCATCGTAAAGGTTGTCATTGGCCATGATGCTCTCCCCTGCCAATTTCTTTGTTGCGTTGCGGGCTACGCGGTTATCAGTGTTATTATTGCGATTGCCCTAGTGGAAATTGTAACCGAAACTGTCCCTATTGTGGCTCAAATGAAAGTTAAAGAGCGAATACCGGGATTTGTAGGCGAAATCACGGGCCTCGATTTAGCGACAGGAATCAGCGAAGAGGAGGCCGAGGGGTTGCGCACGGCTTGGGCCAATACGCCTGTGCTGGTGCTTCCGAATCAAGACCTGTCGCCGGTCGCTATGCGCACTTTTGGCGCTGTATTCGGTGATCTGCAGCCCGAGCCGCCAATGAACCAAACATATCTGGAAGAGGGCGAGGAAGCCGTTTCCTATGTGGGCAATATTCACAAAGACGGCACGCCCTATCCATTTGGTAATTTACGCGCGACGGCTTGGCATTCCGATCAGTCCTACCTCGAGGAGCCGGTTGCGGCTGGCATCCTGCACGCGCTCAAATTGCCGTCACGGGGCGGCGGTACGCTGTTTTGCAATATGTACGCGGCTTATGAGGCATTGGATGAGGAAATGCGCCAGCGTCTCGATGGTATGATCGGGCTCCATGGATACAATGTGGGCCGGCAAGGTGAGACCGGACCGCCGCTAGATGAAAACAAGCATGGCTCCTGGCCGACCGTGCGTCATCCGATTGTCCGCACTCATCCGGTCACCGGGCGCAAGGCACTTTACGTCAATCCGGCCCATACCTACGGCATCGACGGAATGGCCGAAGACGATCCGCTGTTGGATCGATTGCTCGACCATGCGAGCGACAACGCGAACTTTGCTTATTATCATGACTGGGAGATCGGTGACGCGGTAGTGTGGGATCAACGTTGTTTGATGCATAGAGGTGCAGGCGATGCGCCATCTGATGAAATTCGATTTTTGATGCGGGTTAAAATTTCTGGCGATCGGCCTTTTTAGGAGATCTCGTTGTTCGATGATTACAAAGCCTTGCGAGCCTTCCGTGCGGTCGTGGAAGCTGGGACGCTTACCAAGGCGGCCCGTCGTCTCGGTGTGACCCAACCGGCAGTCAGTCGCCTCGTCTTCAGTCTTGAACGACAGACTGGCCTCGATCTCTTCAAACGAGAACGGCAACGGCTTCATCCAACTGACGAAGCGATGATCTTTTACCAGGATGTTGTGCGGGTTTTGTCGGAATGGGAGGGCTTGCCGCAGCTCGCCGCGGATATACGCAATAACACCGGCGAACGATTGAAAGTCGTCACTATCCCAAAACTAGGCACGGGTTTTTTCCCAAACATCATGGCTGCGCATGAATCCAAATTTCCCAAGACGCAATTGACCGTGCATGTTTGCCCGAACTTGGAACTCGAGAAATTGGTTGCGTCGGAGCAGGTCGATGTCGGGATTTCGCGGTTTCCCTTGAATGGGTCAAATATCAAACAAAAACCTTTGTTCGCTATGCCGGCAGTTATCGTCGCCGGCCCAAATCACTGGTTGGCGGGACGCAAGAGCGTTGGGTTCGACGAGTTGGTGGGCGAACCCATAATTGCGCAACCACGCGGTCTCTATATTCGCGAAATGATGGAACGCGAATTTCACAAAATGGGCAAAGAACTCAATATCAAGACCGAATCCGGCTCGACCACGTTCGCTTGCCGAATTGCGTCGCAAGGAATTGGCATTTGTATGGCCGATGCGGTTACCGCGCGCTGGGTGTCGGAAGGTCCCTGCACGATCGTCGGATTCCACGAACCGATCATGCTGCAGTTCGGAATTACCTATCACGAAGAGCAAATTCTTTCGGAAGCGGTGGAAAGTTTTATCGCAACCATCGAAGACGTCGTGGCCGGAATGCTGGAAAAAACCGGGTTACCCTACGAAATATATCCGTACCAACCGGCGTGAATTTGGATGGCGGGTGGCCGGTTTCACGTCGATATATTATGCACAAAAGTAATAAGTTGTTGTGTGCTGCGCAGACGTGATTCTATTTTTACGCGAAATTAACCTTAAATATTTCCGTAATTCCAATGTTTTGAAGCCAAAAAGGGTTTTGCATGCTGCCTTGAAACATGCATGATATATCCAAAGTTGTTATAAATTTTGTGTATAGGTCGATGCTGTCGAATTTGAAGGGTCTCAATGCGTTTCGAGCGGTGATGGAATCGGGTTCGCTAACCGATGCCGCACGTCGCCTTGAAATTACCCAACCGGCGGTTAGTCGGCTGATAGCAAACCTAGAAGAAGAAACGTGCCTAACACTATTTAAACGCCAGCGTCAGCGGCTGGTGCCGACACCGGAGGCCGAGGCTTTTTACCGAGAGGCGGTGCGAGTGCTGTCCGCTTGGGAGCAGATTCCCAAACTCGCACAAGACATAAAGGCGCGTCAGGGAAGCCAAATTCGCGTCGTTTCTATCCCGCGCCTGGCGACCGGCATTTTGCCGGATATCTTGCAGACTTTTTCGGTGCGCTATCCCGACTCGGAATTGAACGTCGATGTGTTCTCCCGTCGCGATCTAGAGAAATGGTCTCATACTCAGCAATTCGACCTGGGTCTTGTGAATTTACCCATTCAAAATCCGGTCATCGAATGTGTTCCAATTTTTGCGGTACGTGCGGTTATCGCAATGTCGCGGGATCATCCGCTCTCCAATCGTAAAACCGTCGAGTTGCGGGAGTTGTTGGAAGAATCCTTCGTCGCGCCGGCCGAGGGAACGATCATGCGTGAACATTTGGACAAGGTGTTCATGTCGATCGGATGCCGTCCCAATATCAGAATGGAAACGAGTTCGTCTATTTTTGCCGCCCGCTTGGCAACTCACGGCTTTGGCGTCAATCTGATCGATCCCTTCACGGCGCAATGGGTCGGAGGCGATAAAATGGCCATGGTCGAACTAGAGCCGACGTACGAAATTTCTTTTGGGTATATTTACCACCTTTCGCATCCGCCGAATGTGGCGACCAGTCAGTTTATCGAAGTGATGAAGGAGATCACGCCGAATATTCTGGATCGGACGGGAGTACCCTACAGATTGCTGGCCGGCGCGGAACGGGATCTTGCCGTCGCCGAATAGGCGCGCTCCTTCGACGCCAGAAGATGCGGCGAAAGCCGTTGGGCGTCTGCGCAAAACCGTAGTTGCCGGCAAAGCATCCTCAAAAGACTACCTCGACTTGGCCAATGCGGAAGCCCTGCTGGGGCGGCCCGATGAAGGGGCCAAGGTCTTGCGCGAAGGGGTCGACAAGTGTCCCGAAGACGCAATCCTTCCCGCCCAACTCGCGCTGATGTTTGCCCGTGCCGGCCGCGCGGACCTTGCCCCCAACGCATTTGCGGTAGCGTTGCAACGAAAGGACCTAGATTGGATTCGACGGCAAGCGGCGTTCTACGAGACTCAGTTGGGCGGTCTCGCGAACGCCGACCGATTGCTGGGATCATTGATTGCCGAAAACCCCGAAGACACGGAAACCCTATTCGTGCGCGCGCTGCTGCGATTTGCCCAAGGCCGTTATGGAGATGCATGGACCGACTACCGCGCACGTTGGCGGGTGGAAGGATTTTTTTCGCCGCCCAAAGAAACAAAACGCCCGGCGTGGGACGGTGGGACAGCGGAACGCCTTTTGGTGTGGCGCGAGCAGGGGATCGGCGACGAAATTCAATTCTTGCGGTTTTTGCCGCACCTGAAAGAACATACAACGAAAGTCTTATACGAGTGTGATCCGCGCCTTGCGGGCTTGCTCAAGCGTAGCTTCCCCGACATTGAAACTCGGCCCATCATGAATGGCGAGCTTTTACCCAACGCGGTGGAAGATTCCGATTTTGACTGCCAGGTGCCGCTTGGCGATATAGGTGATCTGTTGGGTGGCGTCGGTTTTGGTTCCGCCGAGCCTTATTTCGTTGCCGATGCAGGAGTTACCTCCCAATTACGGCAACAGTTTGAGGGCAGTTTCGGGTCCAAAAAGTTGATTGGGCTCGCTTGGTTCAGCAAGAATGCGGAGCACGGAGCGGGGCGTTCGATCCCGCTTGAATCCCTATTGCCCGTATTGTCATGCGGCGAGTACGAATTTGTCTCGGTCCAATACGGCGATGTCAGCGGTGTGTTGGAGACGTTTCGAAAAGAAACCGGCCAAGTGATACGCGGTTTTTCGGGAATCGATCTGTTTAACCAGGTGGATCATTCGGCGGCGGTCCTGTCGGCCCTTGATGGCCTCATTACCATCGATAACACGTCAGCGCATTTGGCCGGCGCGCTCGGTGTGCCGACTGCACTGCTGTTGCCGAAAGCCGTCGATTGGCGTTGGCAATGCCCCACCGATGCCGGCGATGGTTGCATTTACGCTTCTCACCGCTTGTTCAGGCAAACCAAGCAGGGAAATTGGGATCGGCCGGTAGCCGAGCTCACAGCTTCGATGGAAGACCTATTTCATCGCGCATAGGCAATGCCGCCGCCGGCCCGGGGGTCGGCCCCACCCCGTACTGTCCCGTCTTCGCCGATGGCAATGACATGAGCCATTGACATATCCATGGCAAAACTCTCGTGCTTGTGATTGACCGTATGGCCCTTTGCACCGAGGCCTTCGACAACGGATAGCGGCACCGTTGCTTCCGCATGTATGCCTTTGCCTTCGCAATGAATACGCGGCACGGTAACGGCTTCCACTGCCGACATGCCGAAATCGACTACATTCAAGATCGATTGCAATACGGCACTGATGATGACGCTTCCACCCGGCGCGCCTGCAATGAGGATCGGTTTGCCGTCCTTCAGGACCATGGTCGGCACCATGCCGGTGGTCCGTGCTTTTCCCGGCTCCATGGAGTTGCGCTGGCCCGGGAAGGGGTCGAACAGCTTCATCGAGTTGTTGTAGGTAAACCCGAGACCGGGCGTGGTAACGCCGGAACTGGTACCCAACGTATGAGTAACGGAGACTGCGTTCCCCGCCGCGTCATAGACACATAGATGAGTGGTGCAAGAGGGTGGCGCCTCTTGCTCTGCGTTAGGAATTTCTCCTGCTTTGATCCGCTCGGCCCACATCGCCGCGCGTTCCTTCGAAATCAATAGATCGGTCGGCGTTTCCGTATAATCGGGATCGCCCAAATGCTCGTTCCGATCCACATGGGCCGCGGCCATGGCGCAGCCGACCGCATCGAGATGGTCCACGCTGGTATGGTCGAAGGACTCCAAATCCACATGGTCGAGAATTTGCAGCATTTCGATCAGCGTCGCCCCGCTGCCGGGGGGCGAATTGGAGCGCACTTTCAGGCCGCGATACTGTCCTTCCAACGGTGGGCCGACCTGAGGTTTGTAGTTGGCAAGGTCTTCGGCAGTTACATAAGATCCATTTTCGGCGAGGTCGTCGGCGATGATTTTTGCCAATTCGCCGCGATAGAAATCTTCCGGTCCTGTTTCGGCCAGCCGCTCCAGCGTGTCCGCATAGTCCGGTAGCTTGAAAAGCTCGCCCTCATTGTAGAGCCGGTCTTCGGGATGCAGGTAGACACGCGCGCACTCATCGCTGGCTTTTATCCGGGTCATTCCGTCGGGAATGCCTTCCATCCGATAGCGGGTCCAAACTCGGCGGGTGTACGGGGTCATCGGAAGCCCGTTGCGGGCATAGTCGATTGCCGGCTGCAGCAGTTCGGCCCAAGGCCGCGAACAGAGCATTTCGTGAAAAAGCCCGAAGCCAGCCGGTGTTCCCGGCGTCATGATCGATGTGTAGCCGAGTTCCGACCGGAAATCGTCGAACAATGAGTAGCCCGATACCTCGGTTCGCCCCTTGCTATCGGCGGCCCACATGTCGGGCGTTACCTTCGCGCCGGCGCGGGCGTGAAAGTCGATCATCCCGCTTTCGCCCGTATCGGCGCGGAAATAGTGCAGCGTGCCCATGCCGCCGAGGCCGCACATGAAAGGATCGCAAATCATCTGCGCGAAAGCTGCCGCCAGTGCCGCATCGAAGGCGGTACCTCCGTCGCTCAGAACCGCCGCGCCCGCATCCGCTGCGCGCGGCTGCGGACAAACCACCACACCTTTCATGGGAATCTCCCTAGTTCGATTTTCGCCATTGCAGCACCGGATAGCGCATGGGGCAAGAGAGGGGTAGGATACGCCAAACAATTTCACAGGGGAGAGACGGCGTATGTCCGACGAACTGCATTTCCTGACCATTGCCGAAGCCAGCCGGCTGATCGAAACTAAAAAGCTTTCGCCGGTAGAGTATGTCGATGCATTGCTGAAGCGGATCGAGGCATTGAACCCGATCTTGGACGCGTTCTTGCTGGTCACTGGCGATCAAGCGCGTGACGCGGCGAAAGAGGCGGAAGCGGAAAT
>DLVK01000280.1:0-4457 GCA_003444235.1 Rhodospirillaceae bacterium | reverse complement strand
GCTTACCAGTAGAAAGAGCCTGAGCGCGAACTTACGTCCCTTAATAAGATAGGGATTGGCGATGTAGTCCTGCACGATCCAGTTGGGCTCGTCCTTGAGATGACTGATGTCGTTGATCAAATGGGTGCCGACCGGGGCGCTTAGGGTCGTCGATTTGACTATCCAGATGGGGTTCTCTCTGATTTTGGCAGATTGTTCGAGCACTTGCCTATCACTGGGCAAAATATAAGTCGCGGGCAAAAAGTCTGGCCAATTGCGTTCTGTCGCAGCGCACCATCCTCGCACTGAATTCACGAATGCGTCCTTGTCGGCCCAAGCCTTCCATCCCGCGTAATCATATCCTTGATGAAATGTAACCAAGTCGAGGCCACTCTCGGGATACCTGCCGAATCCCTTCCGGATTTGGCGTGCGTGCTGTTCCGCCGTCGAGTGGTTCGCCCGGTCTCGTTCGGCGCCCATCAAACAATAAAGCAGACTCGCATTGGTCGGCGCACGCTTCAGCAATGGTTGGTAACGCGCGATTGCCTCGTCGGGATCGCCTTTCCGGTGGACCGTGAGCCCGCCAATTAATCCAGCTAAGATCGAATCCGCACCTGCGGCCTCGGCTGCTCGGTCATAATAGGTGAGGGCATCGTCCTGGCGGCCGAGTTCTCCGAAACAGATGCCCGCATTGAAAAGCGCCATATAGGCGCCGCCTTCGAGCGCATAACTTTTCTCGAACATCGCCGCCGCGTCTTCATGGCGATTAAGTGACTTATATATAGTTGCGAGGAAAAAGTGGCATTCCGCGTCGTTCGGATTGGACCGAGTCAATGCCTCCGCTGTCTCCATCGCCTCAAAAGGGCGGAATGGAAGCACATTCTCTCTAAGGTCTTCGATTTTTTCCGTTGTGCTCATTATCGTTCGCGCAACGCCTCGGATTGATACCTTAACAGCGGGGCCATGACGAATTCGATGATGCGCCGTTTGCCGGTCTTGATTTCCACCGTGACTGCCATGCCTGGGGCGAGCGGTACTTCCTTGCCGCCGGCGAGGATCGTGCTCTTAGCCAGGGAAACCCGGCCCGCGTAAACAAGGCCAAGCTGCTCGTCCTGGATGGCGTCGCCGGAAAGATGCTTAAGTTTGCCGTCGATGGTGCCGTATTTGGTAAAGGGGAAACTCTCGACTTTAATTTCCGCTACCTGGCCGGCATGAACAAAGCCTTTGTCTTTGTTCAGCACCATCGCTTCCGCCTCGAGCCTGGTGTCTTTCGGTACCACGACCATCAACACTTGGGCTGGCTGAACGACGCCGCCCACCGTGTGGATTTGCAGCTGCTGAACCCTGCCATCCACCGGAGCGGTCAATTGCTGCAGACGTTCGCGCTTTTCGGCGGCGCGGAGTTGAAGTTCGGCCGCGTTCATCCTATTGCGAGCCTCGACCATCTGAGACAGCGCTTCGCGCCGCGCGTCCGCGGAAAGTTGGTCACGCTGTTTCTTGGCTGAAATCATTGCCGCTTCCGCTTCGACCGCGCGATGGCGTTGGATGATCAGATTTTGCTCCTGCTCGATCAGCGCTTGTTTGACTTCGAGCCATTGCCGCCTGGGGGCGTTGCCGGTTTTGATAAGTTTGCGAAGAGCTCTTTCCCGCTCGCGGATGAGTGGGATCGTGCCTTTAAGCTTGGCAATTTCGGCCAAAATAGCCGCGCGTTCCGCGACCCGGCGTGAGAATTCGGCGTCATACGCCGCCGCTTGCGCTTCGTGGGCCAGGAGGTCGGACTTTAGTTTTTCACGATGCATCCGCATCAGATGATCCGGCGCGTCTTCGGGAGGCGCAAACTCCGCCACTTCGCCATCGAGTGCGCGCAAATTCGCTTCCAATCGTCGAAGTTCGGTGCGCGAGGCGATGAATTCCCTAATCACCTGACCTTTGTCCACTTCGCTTTCGGTCGGATCGAGTTCGACCAGAAGGTCGCCTTTTTTCACCTCTTGTCCGTCGCGCACATGTATTGCGCGAACGACACCGATTTCAAGCGGTTGGATCGATTGGAGGCCGCCCAAGGGCACGATCTTGCCTTGTGCGACCGCGACGATATCGACCTTTCCAACGATCGCCCAAACAACGGCAATAACGAAAAAGGCGGATAGCGACAGGGCGATAGCCCGAGCGGCCGGTGAGGCGGGGCGTTCCATGACCTCGATCGCCGATGGCATGAAGGCTAGTTCATCCTCACCCCTCCGCCGGGCTTGCCGACAGGCCCACCATCCGGCGAGACCGGCTTTAGGCTTTTCGGGCTCCGCGGCTGCGAGCTGCATTTCAGGGCTATTCGGCGGCATCTTCGTTCGCCTTGTTGTCTGTCTTATCTCCGCTGGCCGTGCCCGACTGCAACGCGTGGAGCTTGGCATAACGCCCGCCTTTGGCGAGCAATTCGTCATGGCTGCCTTGTTCGACGATCTCGCCGGCCTCGACCGTGATGATCCTGTTCGCATCGCGCACCGCGGAGAGGCGATGGGCAATGATGATCACGGTCCGACCCTGACAGATGGCGCGCATATTTTTTTGAATCGCGACTTCGGATTCGTAGTCGAGTGCGCTGGTGGCCTCGTCAAAAATCAAAATTCGCGGATTGGTGACAAGAGCGCGCGCGATGGCGATGCGCTGACGTTGTCCGCCGGAGACCGTGCTACCGCGCTCGCCGATTTCCGTGTCGTAGCCTTCCGGAAGTTCGAGAATGAAATCATGGGCGCCGGCGAGTTTTGCCGCCGCTACGACGCGTTCCATGGTCATACCCGGGTCCGACAGGGCGATATTTTCTCGGACGGTGCGGTTGAAGAGTACATTTTCCTGAAGGACGACACCGATCTGGCGCCTGAGCCACGTGGTGTCGACCATGGCGAGATCGACACCATCAACCAAAACCCGCCCGCTTTCGGGGACATAGAGCCTTTGTACCAGTTTGGTGAGCGTACTTTTACCCGATCCCGAGGGGCCGACGATGCCGATAACCTCACCTTGGGTTATGCGGAGATCCACACGGCGCAAAACCTCCGGTGCGTCCGGGCGGTATCGAAAGGTGACGCCTTCAAAAGTCACTTGGCCTTTGATTTCGGGCAGTGTCGCTCGGTTGAGGTTTTGTCGCGGTTCGGTTGGCGTATTTAGGATATCGCCCAGTCTTTCGACCGAAATTCTCGCCTGCTGAAATTCCTGCCACAAATTGGCAAGGCGGAGGATCGGGCCGATCACTCTTTGCGACAGCATGTTGAAGGCGACGAGCTGACCCACTGTGAGGTCGCCGCCCACGACCATGAGAGCGCCGAAATAGAGGGTGAGGGCGAGCGTAATCTTACTGATGAGTTGCGCGGTTTGCCCGGCGACATTGCCAAGATGGGTGGTTTTGAAGCTTGCACCCACATAGCCCGCAAGCTGGTCTTCCCAGCGCCGCTGCATTTGCGGCTCGACGGCCATAGCCTTTAGGGCTCGACCCCATTGATCGATTCCACGAGAAAAGCCTGGTTGACGGCACCGCGCTGGAACTTTTCTTCGAGGCGACGGCGCAACACCGGCGTCACCAACACGGAGAGCACGACGTAGAACGGGATCGATCCGAGCACGATCCAGGTCAGGGTCGGTGCGAAAATGTACATCACAATAAAAAAGACAAAGGTGAAGAACAGATCGATCACCAGCGTTAGCGACGAGCCGGTAATGAAATTTCGGATATTTTCCAACTCCCGAACCCGAGCGACGGATTCGCCTGTTCGGCGTGCCTGGAAATAGGCAAGGGGCAGCTTCAGGAGATGGTCGAAAAGTTTGGCGCCGAGTTCTACATCAACCCTATTGGTGGTGTGCGAGAAGACATATGTGCGTAGCAATCCGAGAAGGACTTCGAATACCGAAACCACGAGGAGGCCGAACACCAACACATCGAGTGTTGTGAGCCCTCGGTGGACCAGCACCTTGTCGATGACCACCATGAAAAAGAGCGGTGAGACCAAGGCGAAAATTTGCAAGAAGAACGAGGCGACGATGACTTCGGAAAAGATTCGTTTGTAGCGAAGCAGGACCGGGATAAACCAGGAAATATCGAATTTGCCGCCTTTGCCGAGGATAGGAACCCGCCGGGTGACCAAAATGACCTCGCCGCTCCAAATTTCCTCGAATTCTTCTCGAGACAGGGTTTGGGGTTTGTTGATCGTCGGGTCTTGAACCAGAATTTTATCTTCTGCGATTTGCCCGAGCACGATATAGGCGCCGTCTTTGCGTCGGCCGATTGCGGGGAGGCTGGTTTTACCGAGGCGCTCCCAGCTTGACGTGACCGAGCGCGATTTGAGGCCAAATTTTCGCGCTGCACGTAAAATGTCATCGGTTTCGAGTGCTTTGTCTGCTTCGCCGAACTCGTGGCGGATCGATTCCACGTCGCCCGGCATGCCGAAAAACCGCAATAGCAGGACGAGGCAGGCCGCACCGCTGTCGATGGT
>DLVK01000168.1:0-3116 GCA_003444235.1 Rhodospirillaceae bacterium | reverse complement strand
AAGCTTGCATTGTCGACATTCGAGAGGACGACAAGTTTGAAGTGACCTTTTAGATAGGCGAGGGCATCCACGCTGTCGGGGAAGGCGGGCCAATGCTTGACACATCGCCCGTAAGTAAGGCATTCCTCAAAGCTCGCCGGAACGCCCCACTCTTCCGCAAGGCGTTTGTATACGACCCCCAAAAGCTGCGAGTAGATTTTGCCAGGTGTTTGTCGCTGAGTTGACGATTCGTGATACGCGTGCGCTTCCAGAATCGCGTTTCGCGTCAGGTGAGTGCTAACCTTGTCTGTCAGGGGTTTAAGGCCATTGACCATGCCCGTTTCCCAATCGATTAAGGTGCCATAAACGTCAAAGGTCAGCGCCTTGTAACGGCTCAACTGCATTCGGAATTTCCTCTTGCGGATTAGATACTCAGGTCGAGCAGATTGTAGTCTTTAAGCTGGGGCATGATTTCCGGAGACCATTCGAATGTCTCTCCGCTGTTACGGTGCGGCATGTATTCGAAAGGCGTTTCATCCGGAAACCGCGCGTGTCGGGCGGCGATCGCGTGGCCGATCATTTCCGATCGTTTGCGGATCCGCTCCGCATCATACACTGCGGGCGCGTTATGAATGCCTCCACCCGCAACGCCAAGAACTGATTTCCGGCGATGAAATCCGAAGTTTACCGTTACCCGCCAATCGGGACTGGTGTTCGCGAACGAACCGTGCACCGCCTGCCGGTTGCAGATTGCAACGTCACCGGGGGCACAGATCATGGGTACGGCTTCAGGCAGGCGTGGCGTGCCGGCGGCTTCGACCATGCCTGCAATATCTGCGTTGAGGAGCTTGTGAGATCCGGGCACGACCCAAACGCCGTTCGCGGGCGTGCAACCGTAAAGCTGCGCCATCGTATTGTAACCGTGAGTGCCCTGGTCCCAATCGGACGCATCCCAATGGGTAACGCCGTCTCGGTGCCAAGCAACGGAGGCTCCGCGCCCCGGTTCCTTGATGAAGAGCGCTTCATTGAAGGGAGTGAAATCGTCACCATTAATCGATGCCGCGATGCGCAGAAGGTCAGGATGACCGTACACGCGAAGGCAGGCTTTGGAGAATTGAAGCGAGCCGAGGATCAGAAAGACGATTTCCTTTGGCGAGTCAGCAGCTGCCAGAGGTTCCGGCATTTTGGCCGGATGGCGGCCGTTCGCTTGCTCTGTAGCACCGAACGGATCGCCGAGGGGCTTGGACCAAAACAGGGTCGGCGCTGCACAGCCGGCAGAAAGGGCCGGTCGGCCTTTTGCATCGACCATTACGTCCTTCTGCGCCGGAAGCCGGTCGAGTATCTTATGGAGGTCGGCTTCGATATCGCCAAGTTCCTCTTTCCCCAAGACGCCCTCAAATATATAGAAGCCGCAACGCCAATAGGCGTCGAGGATGGCGCTATCCAGCTTGCCGTTCGCGTCAAATCGTGCCGGCCCCCTGTTCCCAAGGGAGAAGGCGCGGCGTTCGCCACCCCGCATATAGGCGGCCATTTCAGCTGCATCGTCCAGAGATGGGATGTCATTCATGGCTAAAGACCTCCGGCTTTCTAAGTTTAGCGGGTCCATATAAATCGCTACCGGCAGACAAAACCGTCCGTCTTTCCTGTTGCGCGCGTTCGTGCGGATTTATAGTGGCTTGATGACTTAAGGAGCAGATTAATGGACCTTTTGCCTATCCTTCAACAGCGCCGTATTGAGGCGAATATCCTGAAGCATGTCTACGAGAATCTCTGCGACCGTTTCGGCAATGATCAGGCTCGGGAGATCGTGCGGGAGACGGTGAGCAAGGCAGCAATTGAACAAGGCAAATCGTTCGCCGATCAGGTGGATGGTGATCCAAATTTAAAAGACTTCTTTGATATACTCCCACTGTGGACCCGGGACGGTGCGCTGGAAATAGATGTTCTGGAAGCAGCGCCTGATCGACTCGATTTTAATGTGAAGCGCTGCCGCTATGCTGAAATGTATCGCGAGATGGGTGTCGGAGAGATCGGAGATCTATTGTCCTGCCAGCGGGACGGTGACTTCTGCATTGGTTACAACGCAGAGATCAATTTCACAAGAACGCAAACCATCATGAGCGGCGCGTCACACTGCGATTTCCGGTACAGGCTGGCACAGGACGGAGAGTGACCCCTTCGCCCCTGCGATTTCGTTACCACCGAATACTAAAATGTCATAGCGCCGAATGCGAGAATCGCGAGACCGGCAATCTTGTCGACGTCGCCGTTCCTCTTAATTCGGTTGCGGGTCCTGTTGTCCAGTAAACGCTCCATTGTGTGTTAAGGATACAGAAATTTATGCTGGAGAAGATTTGCACGCTGATTGACCGATTGTCCGGCGCTACCGGATTTGTTGGCGCGTGCCTGGTGATACCGGTCGCTCTGGTGATGTTCTATGAGGTGGTGTTGCGGTTTTTTTTCGACCTGCCGACCTTCTGGGCCTATGAGTTGACGTACATGATGGCGGGCGCGCATTTTGCCCTTGGTATCGCCTATGTGACGCGCGAAGGGCTGCATGTCCGGATCGATTTTCTGTATGAGAGGTTATCGCTGAGGTTGAAGGCGGGGATCGATTTCTGTGTGATCAGCTTCATCGTCATGCCAACGGTTACATGGATGGCATACCTTCTGGTAACGAAAGCGATAGAGGCGCTTCTCATCGGTGAACTCTCAGGGGAATCCGAATGGAACCCGTATGTCTGGCCGGTCTATACCGCAATTGCGATCGGCTTCGTTTCGTTTTCGCTTCAATTGGCGGTCGAGGCCATTAGACGTTGGCGCGAACTGACCGGGGCACCCACCAATGCAAAGCATTGATTCCGCACTCTTCATGTTTGCGCCGCTCATGGCGCTGCTGTTCCTGGGCGTCCCGGTTGCGTTCGCGCTGATCACGGTCGCCGCCGTCTTCGGGTTCTGGCATTTCGGCGATTCCGTGGTCCATCTGTTCGTCGGCAAGGTTCAGGAAATTGCCGCAAGCCATGCGTTGGCGGCAGCGCCGCTCTTCGTATTCATGGGCGCCATGCTCGAACGCTCCGGAACGGCCGAGCGTCTGTTCGAGGTCATCCATATGTGGACGCGGCGGTTGCCCGGGGGGC
>DLVK01000221.1:0-3911 GCA_003444235.1 Rhodospirillaceae bacterium | reverse complement strand
CGACCAAGCTAGCCGATAGGCCAGGCCTGCGGTCGCAAGAAACAATGGCATTACTAGAAGTTTGTTCGCAACGAAGGGGGCGAGACCGAATATATCCAGGATGTAATGCAGCGCCTTGAAGCCTGGAGGCGTGACGGTGCTGAAATACTTGGCTATCGGATCGCCTGCAAATAGAGCCGGGTCGCGCCATTGCGCCATCCAGAACAGGAACTGCCGCGCATCGTCTTGCACCGTATAGGGTTCGGCGAAGGCGAGGGTCAGCGCCTCTGCCGACGGTACCAGCGCGTAGGCGAGAGCAAGGAAGAGGCCGAGGCGGTAACCGGCGTGGTTTTGATCTCCCTCGTTAAGGAGCCGCGTGTCGAGCCATGCCAGGAGCCGTGTCATCGTTTTACCGTCTGGGTTTAACCCTCTGGATCGTAAACCTGTTTGATACGCTTGGCCGTTGCCAAATATTGACCGAGGAATGGTAACCCGATGAGTGCCGGCAACAAATACCGGAGCGTACAGAAAAGCCCGAGCGCGGCCGCTGCCGGTGCGGCCAAGTAGGGTTGATAGAAAAATATCAATGCGGCATCGCGGGTGCCGATGCCTGCCAGCGTAAATGGTAGCAAGCCGATGAAGATCGATAGGGCGGCCATCGCCGCATTGTCGAAGAACGGCACCGTGTGATTTAGGGCAAAAACGAATAGCCAGATTTGGCAAAGATGGAGAAGCCAAAGAAGAAGTGAGCCAAGGATGATGATCGCCGCATTTCGTTTGTCCGCCCAGAAGAAGATCAGTGTTTCGAGCCATGCTTTTTGAAGCGCGGCGATTTTTTCGCCGCTGCGGCCCGGGATCAGATTGAGCGCAATCGAAAAAAGAGTTTCGGCAAAGGCGACGGACGATACCATCATCACGCCAAACAAAATCGCCAAGCCGATGGCGACGGCGACGACCCAATAGAGCGGGCTCACATCGGTCACCGATAGCAGCATCCATACGAGACCCACCGCACACCAAAAGGACAATGCCAGGACATCCCAAGCCTTTTCAAAAACGACGAGGGAGAGCGCGTTGGCGGTGGTCATGTGCCCTTGTTCGACGAGCGCGTAAGAGCGTGCGAGATCGCCCAGCTTGGACGGAAGTATCGCATTCAAGACACTCGCCATCAGCGTCAGGTTGAGGCTTTGCGTGAATTCCAATCCCGCCTCGCGCGGAGCGAGAAAGCTGAGGCGCCAAGCGCTCATCGCGGTCAGCGGTACGACCATGGCCACCGCCAGAGCAAACCATTCCCAATCTACCGCGGCCAGGGCTTCGCCCATGCCGACAAGATCGATTTGCCAATAAATGACGCCGAGAATGGAAAGGCTAACAAAGGCGGCAAGGGCTTTACGCATGAGAAGGTCGAGGTACGTTGGTTATGATTGTTGGCGCTTGGCCCGCGTGTAGCGTTCGCGGCGTTGGCCGAGTTGGATGTCTTCCAATAATTTGCGGTTGACCGCTTGTAAATCGCCAATTAGGCCGGACATCCAAAGCAGCATGCCGGCGAGCATTAGAATCGCCGCCAGAATCAAGCTTGGCGTATGGGCACGTGTGGTGCCCTCGAAAAAGAAAATCAGATAGCGCAGCCCCAACAAAAATCCGGCGGCGAACGGAAATGCGCCGAGAACGCCGAAGCTCTTGAGCGGGCGATAATAGAGGAAGATGCGCAGCATCGTGACGACCGATCGCCAAATATAACTGGGGATGCTCTTGATCAGGCGGGATTCGCGAAGCTGACCATTTGTCCGCACTGGCACCGAGGTAATGGCGATGCCCCGTTGCCCGGCCTCGATGATGGTTTCCAGCGTGTAGGTGTATTCGGAGAAAACGTTCAGTTTCATTGCGGCATCGGCGGAAATGGCGCGGAATCCGCTCGGGGCGTCCTCTATATCGGTGCCGCTGATCCGGCGTACGACCCAGGAGCCGAGCCGTTGTAGGCGTTTCTTGATAGCGGAGAAATGGGCGATATCATCGATCGGGCGCGTCCCGACGACGATTTCCGCATCGCCCTCGAGGATGGGCACGACCAGCTTTTCGATGTCGTCGGCACAATATTGGTTGTCCGCATCCGTATTGACGATGATGTCGGCGCCCGCATCCAGTGATCCTTCGATCCCCGCCATGAATGCGCGCGCAAGGCCCTGATTGTGTGGCAGTTTGACCATATGCTCGACGCCGTGCTTGGCGGCCACAGCCAAGGTGCCGTCGGTCGATCCATCGTCGATGATCAGCCGTTCGATCACGTCGATGCCCTCAATCGCGGTCGGCAACGCGGCCAGCGTGACCGGAAGGGTCTCTTCCTCATTGAAGCACGGTATCTGGATGACGAGTTTTGTCATGGTGCGGCCAGCATAATAGGGGCCTGCCTTCGGGCCAATCTAAACCTGATCCGGCTTCAGCAGCAGGAGCCGGATGCCGACAAGAATTGCCGGCACCGCGATAAGGCTGAAGGCGAAACTATAACTGCCGTCGCTGAGCGCCAGGAGGCCGAGAAATATCGGTGGGGTTGCGATGCAGCCGGCGTAGGTGAGGATCAAGGAAATGCCGAGTACATGGGAAACCTGGCCTTTCGGTGCGCGGGCGGCGGTTTCGGCAATGAAAACCCCGTTCCAGCCTGCGGCGGTGGAGGCGAGTAAGAAGGTAACCGCGCCGATCGCGTAGACCGACCAGTCGGAATTGAATTGCGCCGTCGCTATGGCAGCGGCCCCCATGACCAATCCCAAGATTCCGAGCGTCTTGAGCGGCGGGATGAAGTTATCCGCGACGACGCCGAACAGCACCCGGGCGAAAAATCCGCCCGCAAAGGCAAGCGCGTAGATGCTGCCGGCGGTCTCATGCGCCCGCCCCACATCCTCGACTAGAAACGTGACGATGTAGGAGGTGGTTGAGACTTGCAGCAAAACGAAGACGAACGAGGACATGGAAAGCCACCGGATCGCTTTGTCTTCCTTGATCATCCGTAAGCCGTTCACATAACTCTGCCGGTTTACCCTAATCCGGGTATCGGTTTCACGGCCTTCGTCCCAAGTTTTCCGCAGCGGCTGAAAAACGATGGCGATCGTCGCCCCGACGGCGGCGGTGAGCAAAAAGGCGTTCTGCCAGCCGATAGCGAGCGCGAGCCAGACCAAAAGGCCGGCGATCAGATTGCCCGCCGGCACGCCCGCCTGCTTCAGGGAAAAAATGAAACTGCGGATCGATTCCGGTGTGTAGCGAAGCAGAATATCCGAGGCCGCCGGTGTCGCCAGCCCGAGCCCGATGCCGATCAACACGCCGCCCCCATAGATGGCTTCGCTGGTGGCGACGCAGCAAAGCGCAACCCCGGCGGCGCAGGCGAGCACGCAAAGCTGCATCATCCGCATCGGCCCGAACCGTGCCGTGCAAGGCCCCGAGAACGGGACGGTGATCATCGAAGTGAAATAGAGCAGCAGCACGAATAGACTGATCGCTTCCGCGCCCATGCCGATTTCCGGTGCCATCACCGGCACCACGAAGACCGTAAGCGCGATCAGCGTATGCATGCACAGCATTACGCTGACAGGCAGGATCGCATCTCTTTTGCGCGGGTTTTCCATGGGATCACGCGGGGGTGGCGGCGGGGTACTTCGCTCGGGAGCGCAAGGCATACGGGGCGCGTTTGGCTTTGTCTAGCTATTGTTCCCCGATCGGGGCTCTGGCAAGATCGCCCGCCGAAATACAAGAAATTCGAAAAGGGGCACGCACCATGCCATATCGCAGTTTTCTGTTCGCGCCGGGCAATCATCCGCGCAAAGTGGAAAAGGTTTTCGATTGCGGATCCGACGCGGTCATTCTCGATCTCGAGGATGCGGTCGCCAATGCGGAAAAGGTGGCGACGCGCGCTGCCGTCGTCGAGGGGTTGAAGCGGCCTCGGC
>DLVK01000216.1:2041-2600 GCA_003444235.1 Rhodospirillaceae bacterium | reverse complement strand
GACCGGTCGGACGTGTAAACGCACGGGTATCGTTGTTGGGGAATAGTTCGACTTCGGGATTTGCTTCCAAAACGAGTTCAAGTAGCGGCCCCATTGATAAAAATAGGAACTTTGGGTCTGGTTTAAAAGTTTCGATATAGGTGGCAACCAATCGGGCGAAATGCTCAAAGACTTCGTCCTCGAACGTGTAAAGTTGATTAAAGTATGCCTTCGAATATAGGACCGTAGAACGGTTCCCGTCACCGTCGAAACTCGAAACCATACAGGTTTGAGGTTTCAATAGGTAGTCGTTGCTGGCCTGAACGACATTTGGCGTGTTGATAAATTCACCGAGTACCGAATTATCTCCCGCCAATTCCAAGGTTTCTCCTAGACCAATAGCATCAGCAATTGGTTTGGCATTCGAATAGATTCGTTCCATCTCTTTCTGCATGCAGTACGAGTATGCAAATATTGTACCTAAAGTTGGTAAAGCCTCGGTTGGCCGAAGACTCATTAGATCTAATTCTATCCGGATTTAGGCGAGCACAATCGCGACGTGTTCGGCGGCCTGCTCGGC
>DLVK01000216.1:0-1742 GCA_003444235.1 Rhodospirillaceae bacterium | reverse complement strand
GACGTGTTCGGCGGCCTGCTCGGCATGAGCGATGCGGACATCGACGCATTGGAAAAAGACGGCGTCATTCGCTCTCCCGATTCCTAGCCAAAGCATTAGCAACTAGACGTATTCGTACCTGCTAGGAGGCGATTTTTTTGCCTCTCGTTTCCATGACCCGATCAAAATCGGGCAAATCATCTATTTTTGCCTAGGATTTATTGAATAAACTGCCAAAATCGGCGTTGGTTTTTGGATTTTGGATAAAATCTCATGGATACCGACGCAGTGCGGCTGTTTGTGATGGCCGCCGAGATGCTCAACATCAGCGCTGCCGGACGCCAGCTCGGCTTAGCGCCTGCAGTTGCGAGTGCACGACTATCGAAACTTGAAAAGCAACTCGGTGCCGATTTGCTGCACCGATCGACACGAAAAGTCTCGCTGTCCACCGAAGGTGCGGATTTCTTGCCCTACGCCAAAGATATCTTGGCCCAGGAAGATGCCGCGCGCGCCGCACTCGGCCATACCAGTGAAGAGGTCACTGGGACGCTACGGTTCGCCGCCTCCAGCACGTTCGCCCAGCTATTTATCGCGCCGATACTACCGGAATTCCTCGATCGCTATCCCGGTGTGAATTTGGACCTGAAACTGTCTGATACGAGGATCGATCTCGTTGAAGGGGGTTTTGATCTCGCGCTCCGCAATTTCGCCATCGAAGACAGCAATCTACGCGCCCGCAAACTTGCCGAAGACACGCGTATACTCTGCGCCGCACCGGAATATCTGACCCGCCGAGGCCACCCTCAAACACCGGAGGAACTGATCGAACATCAATTGCTGATCTATATGTTCCGACCGGCGCGAAAACTCATTTCGGGAACCGGCGCACCGCCAGGCACCTTCCCACCGCCCGGCGCCAACAACCGCATTATTTGCGACGATGGGACGAGTATGCGAATCGCGACCGCTGCCGGCGTCGGCATTTCCATGAACTCGCTATGGAGCGTCCATAAAGAATTAAAGGACGGTACGCTCGTCAGAGTGCTGCCCGATTACGAGGTCGACGATCGCTCGGCGATTTGGCTGGTATATCCGAAATCCAATGTGCTGACTGCGAAAGTGCGGGTCTTCATAGACTTTCTGTTGGAAAAGATAGGTAATCCGCCGACCTGGGAGCGCTAAGGCTCCATTATATTCGAGATCAAAAAACTGTTTTCGCAAATACCGGCTTTTACTTCCCTATATAGAGAATATCTTTCGGACTATCCGCAGCCATTTGGAGACGTCCCATGCAAGCCGCGATCCTCAACGCCTATGGCGAAAACGCCGAATTTCAGCTCGAAGAGATTCCCGATCCGGTCCCCTCGCCCGGCCACGTGGTCGTACGTATCGCAGCGACAAGCGTCAACACCGTAGACACCATGATCCGCACCATGGGAACGGAGCTGCCGCTCTCACCGGAACTTCCCGCCTTACTCGGCATGGACTTCGCCGGTACGATCGAGGCTGTTGGCGACGATGTCACCGGGTTCGCACCCGGCGACGAGGTTTATGGCTGCGCCGGCGGGCTTGCGGATCTGCCGGGTACGCTCGCGGAACTGTTGGCAGCGGATGCGAAGCTGATTGCCCACAAGCCAAAATCATTGTCGATGCGCGAAGCTGCGGCGCTGCCGCTGGTCGGCATTACCGCTTATGAAGGGTTGCAGCGTGCAGGTATCGGCACTGGCCAAAAAGTACTGGTCCATGGTGGTGCCGGCGGTGTC
>DLVK01000462.1:0-2766 GCA_003444235.1 Rhodospirillaceae bacterium | reverse complement strand
AAAATCTTTCATCGCGATGACCTTTTGAAGGTGCAAAAGGAATTGCGTGATGAGGAGGGCGTTTCTGTTCTGATCTATGACCAGACCTGTGCGGCCGAGAAGCGCCGCCGCCGCCGCCGCGGGAAATTCCCGGATCCCTTGAAGCGGGTCATCGTCAACGAACTGGTTTGCGAAGGTTGTGGCGACTGCTCGGTGAAATCGAACTGTCTCTCGGTTGTGCCGAAGGAGACGGAATTCGGTCGCAAGCGAACCATCGATCAATCGAGCTGCAACAAGGACTACTCTTGCGTCAACGGTTTCTGCCCCAGTTTTGTCACGGTCCACGGAACGGATTTGAAGAAACCGCGCACTGTCAGCCGCGAAGTGAAGGTGCCTGACATTTTTGAAGCGTTGCCCGAACCGTCGATCCCTGCAACGGCAACTCCTTACGGTATGTTAGTCACGGGTATAGGCGGTACGGGTGTCGTGACGATCGGCGCCATTATCGCCATGGCTGCGCATATAGAGGGTAAGGGCTGCTCCGTTCTGGATATGGTCGGGTTGGCGCAGAAAGGCGGCGCCGTCGTTACCCACATTCGTCTCGCCGATAAACCAGAAGACCTCCATGCAGTCCGTATTGCGTCTGGTGGTGCTAATATGGTTCTCGGCTGCGATATCGTGACGGCGGCCGGCGTTGATGTCCTCTCCAAGGTGGCACCCGGCGAGACAAAAGCTCTGATCAATACCCATGAGACGATCACCGGCGACTTCACGCGCGACCCGGATTTGGAGTTTCCTGGTGAAGAACTGTACCAAGGTATTGCCCGAATCGTAGGGAGTGACCGGGTAGACTTCCTAGAAGGCACAAAACTAGCGACCGCGCTTTTCGGGAATTCCATCGCCAGCAATATGTTCATGCTTGGTTGTGCTTGGCAGAAGGGGCTGGTGCCCGTCACCCAGGAGGCACTCTTTAAGGCGATCGAACTAAACGGCGTCGCGATCGATGCCAATAAGCAGGCCTTTACATGGGGCCGACGTGCCGCGCACGACTTGGGGTTGGTTCGTAAAATGGCGAGTGTTGATGAGGAGGTCGAAGACCCGACGCCGACAGCCAAGGCAGAAACCCTTGTGGGATTGGTTGAGCGTCGAGTTCGCTTCCTGACCGAATATCAAGGCGAGGCGCTGGCCCGTCGATACAAGGATTTTGTCGTCAAAGTGCAAACCTCTGAAGCCCACCGAGTGCCTGGTACGGAAGCGCTGTCGATGGCGGTCGCTCGTTACTACTTTAAGCTTCTCGCCTACAAGGACGAATACGAAGTCGCTCGGTTGCACACAGAGACCGATTTCCTAAGCGAAGTCGCTGGCGCGTTTGAAGACGGCTATAAACTGAAATTTCATCTGGCCCCGCCGTTGTTGTCCCGCCGTGATTCGGATACCGGAGAGGCACGGAAGATGGAATTCGGCGAATGGATCCTGCCCCTGTTCCGCGTCATCTCTCGCTTGAAGTTTCTCCGGGGAACTCCGCTCGATATTTTTGGCTATTCGGCGGAGCGAAAACGGGAGCGCCAGCTGATATCGGAGTATGAAGCCACGATGGAAAGGCTGCTGTGCGACCTAACCTCCAAGAACCATGAGACGGCAGTGGCAATTGGTGCGTTGCCTGAACAGATTCGCGGCTACGGTCACGTCAAGGACAGGTCCATAGATGCGGCTAAACAGCGGGAACAGCAGCTGCTTACCGAATTCAACAATCCATCGGCTTCAACGGAGGAAGCAGCATAGTAAAGTTCAGACGCACTTAACGATCGCCGGGAATGCTTCTTCCTTAAAAGCCTCCATCGTCTTGCTTCGAGCGTTTTTTTGCGCCCAACCGCAACGCGAGGGTCGCAGCGGTGGCGTCATTCGGATAGTCGAAGGTTGTCAAACGTTCACTGTTACCCACGGTCAGATAGACCTTCTCGATTGAGCCGCACAGTTCTTCGGCTAGGCGTCTTGCGACGGGCAGTCAATCTGCGGTTTTCTAAATGTCCAAAAATCCTGATTCGGTGTAGCTGAGGAGGCTGATATATGTATCGGCATTCTTGCCCCCTGCGTCGGTTGTGTCTTTCCGAATGTTAATATTTTTGGATATGTGGGTTTGTGCATAATTTCGACGCTTAAAGTCTGTTGAGCTACCTTACCCGTTCGTTCCTCAGAGACGTCTGGTTGTCTTAAATGGCGGATTACTCATAAAATTAAACGCCTATTTCGAGGGTCACTGAAGAATTGACGGCAATATTTTTTCGAATAGGCCCGGAAGCCAGGTGCGAACCGGAAGCGCCGTCACGCAGGCGCGAGTTGTTAGTAAAGTGACACAGTGAGGTTTCCCGCAATCGTCGCCCAGGTGACGAATAATACTGAAAGACCAAAAGGGGATAGGACGATGGAAAAGGGACTTTACGGATTTATCTGGCGCTACAGCAAAGGATACCAATTGGTCATCCTTTGCGTGGCGATAGCTTCCTTTCCGTTGCTATATTACGCGCTCGAATTGCCGAAGATCATCGTCAATGACGCCTTAGGCTCAAAGCCTGGTGCCGAACCCTTTCCGCGTGAATATCTCAGTTTCCAGTTTGACCAAATGGAGTATTTACTGACCCTTTGCGGGCTTTTCCTGCTGGTACTGCTCATTAACGGCGGGATTATGATGGCGCTCTTTGTATTCAAGGGCATCACCTCCGAGCGACTGCTCCGCAGGCTTCGCTTTCAACTTTTCGCGCGCATTCACTGTTTCCCGCTGAAGCACTT
>DLVK01000523.1:0-4815 GCA_003444235.1 Rhodospirillaceae bacterium | reverse complement strand
CAGGAAACGGCGGCGACCATCGAGATCGAGGCCGAGATAGGTTTCCCCGAGTGAAGCCGCGCGAGCGCGGGCGGAAACCTCCCCACCCCGGGCTTCCAAACAATCCATCATCTGCTTACGCAAATTCCGAACGTCGTTGTCGTTCGAGAGGTCCGGGCGGACGTTACCGGATAACGAGCCGGCCATATCACGCCACGCGTTTCGCAGTCGTTGTAGCCAGGACGGTGTAGGTTCCCCGGCAGAAACGGTTTCTCTTGCGGAGTTCTCTTCCGGTATTTTCAGAAGTTCGGCCATAAAACTAATATTGCCTAAATTCTATCTGCTTCAAGATTTTTGGAATCATTTCGGGAATATCTTCGGCAATAAGGCCTGCGCCGAACCGTGCTGCCGCCTCCCCGTGGAGCCAGGCCCCGGCGATCGCGGCTTCGAATGCCGGCATGCCGCGTGCCAAGAAGGCGGTAACAATACCCGCGAGTACATCTCCGGCCCCCGCTGTTGCAAGCGTTGGGGGCGCATTGGTGTTGATTACCGCCCGCCCGTCAGGAGCGGCAACCACTGTGTCCGCGCCTTTGAGTAGGATCACCGCGTCGCATTCTTGGGCGGCGGCTCGGGCGCGGGAAAGTTTGTCCCCTTCATGATCGAACAGGGACTTAAATTCACCTTCGTGAGGGGTCAAGATGCATGGTCCTTTCAGGGTGGATAGCAAAAGGTCCTTGCAGTCACCGAACACCGTGATCGCATCCGCATCCAAAACCGTAGGAATTTCTAGTCGAAGTGCCGCAAGCGCCCGCTCACGGGTTGCGACCGATATCCCGTGACCTGGACCAATCAAGACCGCATTGACGCGAGGGTCCTCGATAACCTCGGAAAAAGTCGCCGTATCACGCACCGTACGAGTCACTCCACCGGGAACGCCAAGGCGGTAGACCGCTGAGCCTTCTTTCGGAACGGCCATGGTGACCATGCCCAGGCCTGTGCGTCTCGCGCCCGCAGCAGCCAGAATTGCCGCGCCGGGCATCTCTGCACTGCCGCAAATGACAGCGTAACCGCGGCTGAATTTATGCTGTTCCGGATTGTGAGGCGGCAATTTATCAAGCCACAAATTGGGCGAGTTTTCCGCCTGGTTGGGTGAAATTTCTTCCAGTACTATTTCCGGGATTCCGATATCGGCGACCAGAAGCTCGCCACAATTTCTCCGGCCGGGATACAGCAAATGTCCTGGTTTCTTTCGAAAAAATGTAATTGTTAGGTGCGCTAAAGGAGCAAAGCCTAGTATCTCTCCGTTGTTTCCGTCCACTCCGCTCGGCATATCCACCGCGACACAGGTTCTGTCGTCAATAGCCTGCAGAATGGTTAGGGCCTCTCCCGAAGGCGGGCGGGATAGTCCTGCTCCGAACAATGCGTCCACGACAAGTGTGGAGTCTTCAAGCAACGCGGTATCCAGACTTTCGATTGGGCCCTGCCAACGCTCTGAGTGAATCTTGGCGTCGCCTTTTAGCGCGCTTGCATTGCCCATCAACCCGAGCCGTACAGGCCATCCCTCTTCTTGCAGCAATCGCGCAACAACGAACCCGTCACCGCCATTATTGCCCGGGCCGCATAAAATCGCCGTTGGCTGGGGCTGCCAACGATCGATGATGGCATCCGCGATCGCCTTGCCTGCGTTCTCCATCAGCGTTTCGCCGGGAGTGCCTCCGGCAATTGCTGACTCATCGGCTTGTCCCATCTGGTCGACAAGCAGTAGTGCGTTTTCGGTGTAGCCGGTCGGATTCAATAGACGCCTCGAATAGATTTAGATATGGAAGACAATTCACGTTCGTTAACCCTATTACGGGCAGTATAATCAAGGCCACGCCGAAAACCGTAAATTGTCATCGTTTTCATGTCACCGACCACCGATCAAAGACTTGCGTTGTTCGAAACAGAATTGAGCCAGATCGTCGGAGAGGATTTGGCCCGAGACCTGATCCAATACGGCCGAGCGCCCAGCGTACTCGAAGCGCAGATGTTAATGGCAGATGGAGTTGAGGAATTGAGTGAGGACATGAAAAATAAGATTTTGCTCTTGATCGAAAAGCATGTGGGTTAAATGGGAAGATAAAGAATCGTTCTTAAGTATATGTTTTTAAAACTATTAATCATTCCCAAGCGCAAGCATCTGTGGTGAGTTATCGATTATTTCATTTAAGATATCCTCGGCTGTATCCAGATCGTTCTTGGTACTTTCATCGACAAACCTTTCAAACTTTTCTTGCATCAATGTTTCACGCGTATTGTGCAAAGTGCGTAACTCGGAAAGAAAAACCTCCTTCGAACCGACCGGTAACTCGGCTTTCGCACTCAACGCGAAAATGAATTGGAGACTTCCGGTAATTAACATTTTCAGATAATTGCCGACGCAATCATCGAAACGGATTTGGAAATCCCGATCTTCCTCCGGAATTACGTTTTCGACCCGCCGCGAGACGATTATTGTAAAAGCCTCGAATTCCTGAACCTTGTCGCGAAACTGAAAATAGGCTTCGAATGTTGAACCGTCCATCTCGGTCTGGGCCACTTCAGCCAGCTGGATCGCTTCGTTTGCGCGTTTGCTCAAGGCGTCCAGTAAGCCTGCGACCTCTTCCCCTGGATACTGCTTTGTCATATTAGCCGTTTTCCAACCTTTGGCCGATCCGTACAATTTTGACGCTGAAAGGTCTGAACGCCAGCAGTGGCTAAGAAAAGCTAACAATACCGCTTTGCCGTAACCATGACAGACACATTTACTCTCGATGATTTTGATTTCGAATTACCGACAACTCGAATCGCCCAAGAACCTGCGCGACCTCGCGACAGCGCGCGGCTTCTCGAAATCGGCGATGGATTGAGTGATCGAACCATACTCGATTTACCCGAGATGTTAGCGCCCGGTGATGTTCTGGTTCTAAACAACACCAAGGTAATACCGGCGCGTCTTCACGGTAAACGCGGTAACGCACGTATCGAGGCCACACTCAATAAGCAAATTGAGGGAAATCGTTGGCGTGTTTTTGCCCGCCCTGGTCGCCGTCTTCGAATTTCCGATGAAGTAAAGTTTGGTAAGGATTTCTCGGCGCGTGTACATGAGAAACTTCCCAACGGCGAGGTTGTTTTAGATTTCGAAACACGAGACTTTGCCGCTGCTCTCACCGCTAACGGCGCTATGCCCCTCCCTCCCTACATCGAACGCTTACCGACTCCGACAGAAAGCGATTATGGCGACTATCAGACCATCTACGCGGAACAAGAAGGCGCTATTGCTGCCCCTACGGCAGGCCTACATTTTACCAAGCGATTATTTGAGGCCCTCGAAGCTCGTAAAATCCGCCTGGCTACCGTCACCCTACACGTGGGAGCCGGCACCTTTCTGCCGGTCCGTATGGATAACCCTAAGGAACATCAGATGCACGGAGAACTGGGCTCGATATCCCCCTCGGTCGCTAACATCATCAACGAAACGCGAGCTGCCGGAGGCCGCATCGTTGCGGTCGGGACTACCAGTCTGCGCCTCCTTGAAAGTGCTGCCGGAGCAGACGGCGTCATTCAACCATTTAATGGCGAGACCGATCTGTTCATTTTGCCGGGTTACCAATTCAAGGCGGTCGATCTTTTGATGACGAATTTTCATCTTCCGAAATCGACGTTGTTTATGTTGGTCGCCGCTTTTGCCGGGTTAGATCGCATGCGTGCCGCCTATGCCCACGCGGTCGAAAATACCTATCGGTTTTATTCGTACGGCGACGCGTGCTTGCTGCATCGCGGCTAAACTATGTGGTGCGGTCTCGGACGCTTTGTGACGCGCGAAGGCAAGCGATCGTTGCCTACAATGGGCCGGGTAAGGCAGTGGCAGGATGGGTCTTATTATCTTCCTCCAGCGTTCGCTCGGGCGGCAGCGAAACAACGACCTTGGTCCCACGACCAAATGTGCTTTCGAGCGATAAATCGCCACCGTGTAATTCTGCCATCTTTTTCGAAAGCGACAGACCAAGGCCGGTTCCCTCTTTAGCATGCTCCGGGTGTTCCCTGACGCGCCCAAATGGTTCCAATACTCTCGAAATATCTGCCGCTGCGATCCCCGGTCCATTGTCTTCAACACTCAAAGAAACCGCGCCGCCTTCATTTAGATTTGCAGCAAGCAAAATTTCACCACCGGGATCGGTATATTTGTAGGCATTGGAAAGCAGATTAATCAGAATTTGCCGCAGTAATCTTTCATCACCCAGAAGGTCGGGGAATTCTGTAGGTATATCAGTACGGATCGAAATTTCGCTGTGGATGGCATTTGCCTTTGCAATGGATATCGAACCGGAGAACAATTCGGCGATATCAATTCTGGATTCGTAGAGCTTGGTTTCCCCGGCCTCGATTTTTGATAGGTCGAGAATGTCATTGATCAATTCGAGCAAATGCAATCCGGAGCGGCGAATATCGCCGATATATTCTTCATATTTCTCGTTGCCGATTTCACCAAACAAGCGCTGATGAATGAGATCGGTGAAGCCAATTATCGAGTTGAGAGGTGTGCGAAGTTCATGGCTCATGTGAGCGAGAAAGTCGGATTTAGCAGCTGCTGCCGCCTCAGCGGCAACACGATCACGAATAAGCGTTTCCTGTTGTTTCGATTGCTCGATCAATGTCTCTAGCGACTTATCGCGAGCAGCGATGGTGTCGCGTAGTTCCTGCGTCATTCGGTTGAAACTATCGACCAGAGTTCCGATTTCTCCGCTCGCCGAAACAGTCACCGGAGTGTCCAATTCACCATCAGCAATTTGGCTTGCGGTATCGGCAAGTTGGATG
>DLVK01000540.1:0-3595 GCA_003444235.1 Rhodospirillaceae bacterium | reverse complement strand
CTCTTCAGACACGTCTTTCGCCTTGTTGAAGCCCCATGATAGGCCCGACGGAACAACTACTGTATG
Source organism: Rhodospirillaceae bacterium (assembly GCA_003444235.1). Classification (GTDB taxonomy): domain Bacteria; phylum Pseudomonadota; class Alphaproteobacteria; order UBA8366; family UBA8366; genus UBA8366. The sequence goes on along the minus strand of DLVK01000540.1, from coordinate 3,529 downwards.
CTGCGCGCCGTTCTATCTTTAACCAGCCGCAAGAGCGCTTACCCATGCAATCCGTATTTCCCACAGGCACGACCATCTACCAACCGGAAAAATGCTTCAACGGGCTCACCATCTATCCGTCCAAGAAAGATGGTGTCGGTGCCGTGTTAATCGACATGAACGGAAACGCCCTCCGCACGTGGCCGAAATTTACCAATTTCATGGTCAACATGATGCCGGGCGGACACATCCTTGGCGGCCAAACCGGCCGAGTGACCGATCACTATGAGCATGTCTACGGCGCCGATGACCTAATTCAGGAGAATTGGGATGGTGACGTCGAATGGAGCTTCAACAAAGCGGATGAAATGGAATATGGTGGCGCAAAGCATTGGACCGCACGCCAAAACCACGATGTCGTGCGCGAAGGTTGTCCTGTTGGCTACTACGTCCCCGACATGGAGCCCAAGGTCGAAAACGGAAAGACCTTATTTTTGAGCTATCGTACCGGCGAATGGCCCGAGATCACCCGCGATTTCCTACCGCGCGCGACGCGGTTGGTCGAAGTTTCCTGGGAGGGCGAAATTCTCTGGGATTGGATGCCCGCAGAAAATTTCGATCAATTCGGTTGGAGCGAAGAATCAAGAAACGCGATCATGCGCCGCTGCCGCAACCAAAATGGCGTCTTCCAAAACACCTGTTCTTATGTCGGACCCAACAAATGGTTCGATGCGGGCGACGAACGCTTCCACCCGGACAACATCATCACCGACGACCGCGCCACCATGGTCTACATCATCTCCAAGCAGACCGGAGAGATCGTCTGGAAGGTTGGCCCCGATTACGATCGCGATCCCGCCCTCAAGAAACTCGAATGCATCATCGGGCCGCACCATGCGCACATGATCCCCCAAGGCCTTCCGGGGGCCGGAAATATTCTTGTTTTCGACAATGGCGGAGCTGCGGGTTACGGCGCTCCCAATCCCGGCGCGCCCGACGGCACCTGGAACGCGCTCCGGGATCATTCTCGTGTCTTGGAGTTCGACCCGATCACGCTCGAAATCGTCTGGAAGTTCGATGCGATGACACAAGGTTTCTATGAGGGCGAAGAATGCCGCTTCTACAGCCGTTATGAGAGCGGCGCCCAACGGCTTCCGAACGGTAACACCCTGATCACGGAATCACGCCGGGGCCGGATCATTGAAGTCACGCCGGAGAGCGAGATCGTTTGGGAGTATATCTGCCCCTACAATCTTCTCGACCGGGACGACCAATTCTTTAGCGACGTATTTCGCGGCTACCGCATTCCTTACGAATGGGTGCCCCAGGCGGAGCCGTCGCGCGAACGAGCAGTCATCCCGCCACCCAATGCCGAATTCAGAATCCCTCCAGTCGAAGACTAGGATTTTTTGTTAGGGCCGGTGTGCCTCGAGGAAGGTGCGCACATGGCGTACCGCGAGCGGTATGCGTTCGACCGGGTCCTTCCAAGGATACATGCTCACTTGCGCATTGGGTGCCAGCATTGCTGATTCCATGGCCACCGCGTATGGGTGCCCCGGCACGTCGTCGGGCAAAACCAATATCGGCGTTTCGCAAGCGCTTACGAAGTCACGGCTCACGGTGATGACGAAATCTGGGTTGTCGTTATACATGTTGGCGAGAAATCGCTCGGCGGTTTCCATATCGAGATCGGGTCGCTTTTCGCATAACGGCTTCGCCCAGTTCTCCATATTCCTGTCGTAAAACAATGTCGGCATTTCGGGGCGAACGCCTACGGGCTGCGCCAATACAGCCGCTGGAATGCGTTCGGGCGACCTTTTCAGCAAATTCCAGATGAACGGCCCACCTATGCAAAATCCCAACACCAGAAACTTGTCGATGCCAAGATGGTCCATGAGCCCGAAGTGATCGTCCGTATAGGAGTCCCAAGGTCGGTCGACCTCGACAGGACCAGTCGATTGCCCAGGTAACGCGTTTCGTTCATCTAAGGTAATGCAGCGAAACCCGTCTCCAAATTCCTCGAAGGTGTCGAAAGGAGCGCTCGTTGTCGCGTCCGCGACAGTCCCGTTGATCCCACCACCCGGGATAATCAACAGGGGAAAAGCGTCGCCCCGCTCCTCATAGTGAATACGCGCCTCGCCATGCTCGAAAAACGGCATGTCACCCTCCGTTACAGATTCGGTATCGTACAGATTATCAGAGAAACCGCCGCCACGCTGGTCTGACAAACGAAATCGGAGGCAGCCAACTCAGATGGCGTTAGGCGAGCCGGAACCGAGCCACCTTCACGCCATGCTCTTCTTCAATGACGAGCTCGACTGGATGGTCGATCTTGAAATTGGAATCGTCATCTTCACCGACGATATTGGTCGCGAGTTGCGGCCCCTCTTCCAACTTTACGATCGCCACATTGTAGGGCAGTCGATCCTTGAAGGCGGGAATAAAGGCGGTGTGATAGACGACCCAACTGGTCATCACTCCCTTCCCCGAAGCTTCGATCCATTCGAAGTCCGCTTCGAGACACTCGGGGCATTCCTGGCGCGCCGGCAACCAATTGCGGTCGCAGCAGTTGCACCTCTGAAATTGAAGCTTGCCGTCCTTGAGCCCATCCCAAAATGGAGCATTGGTCTCGTCGAAATCCGGCAGAGGGAAATCGTCGCTCATATCACCCTCCCTATTGCCCCAAAATCAGTGTGGAATGGGTATGCATTTCGCCACCCTGATTACTGACGATGCCTTTTTTTGCGTCTTTGACTTGAAGGTTGGCATCGCCCCGCATTTGTCGCACACCCTCAATAACCAGCTGCATACCGGGCATACCTGTCTCTGATAAAAGACCGCCGGAGGTATTGAACGGCAGTCCGCCGTCCCATCCGATGCCCCCGTCGGCAACGAAAGCCCCGCCTTGGCCATGCTTGCAGAATCCATAGTCTTCCAGCGACATGATCGGCGTGATCGTGAAACAGTCATAGAACTGTGCAACATCGATATCCTTCGGCTCGATGCCGGCCATTTTAAAGGCAGTCGTTCCCGACTTGGCCGCCATCGTGCTCGTCAGTTCGGGACGTTGCGCAACTTCCCACGACGTCTGGCCCTGTCCGAAGCCAAGCATCGGTACCGGCTTATCTACACCGATCTTTTTCGCGCGCTCCGCGCTCATCACCACCACCGCGGCGCCGCCATCTGAAATCAAGCAACAGTCATCGCGTCGCAGGGGTTCGACGATGAAACGGCTTTGATAATAGTCGTCTAGCGTGATCGGTATTTTGAGCTGAGCATTCGGGTTCTTGGCGCCGTTGGCGCGATTGTTGATCGCGACCGCAGCCAGCTGCTCTTCGGTCGTTCCGTGAGCGCCCATATGGCGGCGCGCAATCATCGCATACCCCGCCGTAGTGCCGACCCAGCCATAGGTGCCAGAACCATCCGCCCCACCGCGTGGCTTGGCGTAGGCGGATCGGGTCCCTGTCCTTGGATTGTCCGACATGCAGACCAGAGCCACTTCGCACTGCCCATGTTCGATGGCAAGGGCCGCAAACGAGATCATCGAAAT
>DLVK01000111.1:2674-4457 GCA_003444235.1 Rhodospirillaceae bacterium | reverse complement strand
TCCATCAGCTTTTCCCAGCCACCCAGGCGTTCGATTTCCGCCTTCTCTTCGTCGGACAGGTGGAGTTCCGCGAGTTTACGCAACCATTCTTCGGGCAAATCGATTTCAATATCTTCACCACTCGCCTCCAACCCTTTGAAAACCTGACCAAAAACACGGTCAAAGCGATCGAGGTTACGTTCGTCCTTAACCAAGGCGGAACGACTTAAATAGTAGAAATCATTGACCCGGTAGCCAGCAACGCCGGATTGCATTGCCTCCATCAGGGTCAAATACTCTTTCAGCGATACGGGAACGCCGACTTTCTTAAGTTCGAAAAAGAAGTTTACGAACACCTAGCGATACTCCTCTGAGTTCAGCGCGATAATAGGCGGTTATGCGTCGGGTGCAACCAGACTATTTACATGATATTTATTGGAAAGATTGGGCATTTTATGGTTAATATTTAGTTAATTATTTTAGCTTGGCAATAATTGATGAATTTTGGCAAATACAGTATATTTAAATTCAAATACCCAATCTGAATCCGATTTCGGTTCGGCATGGAGTAAAATTCTTGGTTTGGCTGAATAAAATTTTCGGCGCAGGCGCCGTTGCGGCGAAACCGAAGCCACAATTCGTGGCGCCTGCAGCCTTGCCCGAGCCATTACCGGAACCAGCCCCTACTCCCGAACCACCACCGCTTTTAGAACCCGTCGCGCCGCAACAGCCTCTGGTAAAATCGGCAACAAAAACCGATTCCGCCAGTCGCTCCGAATTAACCCGACAGTTAAGCGAGATATGCCTCGCCTCTGGCCGCGAACTGAGCCCCCGCGAGCATGATTTATTTTTCGATATTCTGCGTCATCTCTTGCACAAAATCGAAATGCAGGTTCGACAATCTATCGCCGAACGGCTTGCGGAGCGTGCGGATGCGCCACACGACATCCTCATGCAGCTGGCGAATGACCAAATCGAAGTCGCTTTTCCGATCCTCGTGAAAAGCAAAATTTTGCAAGACGCGGATTTGGTCGAACTGATCCTCAATAAGACGCAATCGCACCAAAAAGCGATCACGAAGCGCGAGAAAATTAGCTTGGCGGTGAGTGAAACCTTGGTCAGCACTGGCGACGCAGAGGTGGTATGCGCATTGCTGGAAAACGACGGTGCCGAAATCCTACCTGAAACCCTGGCGCGTCTGGCCAATGAATCACTGGAAGTCGAATCCTATTGCGGTCCGCTGCTGCGCCGGAGCGATTTAAAACCGGAGCTGGCCCAACGCATGTACACATGGGTTGGTGAGGCCCTGCGCTCCTATATCGACGATCATTACGAATGGGCTGAAGATGCGGTCGAAGAGGCCATGTCCATCGCGATCGCGGAAGCCGTGGAGACCGATTGGCTTGATGAGGCGAACGTCGTCAACTTCGAGGACTATGCGGGCGCAGCACAGTACGAGCCAGACGAAGCAAATTTGATCCACGCCTTGTCCGATGCGGATATTTTCCGCTTCGAAGAAACCTTCCGCGAACTCTCCGGCTTGAACAATTCAGCGGTAACTCGGCTTCTTTACGATTCAGGCCCCGAGGCGTTGGCGACCGCTTTCAAAGCAATCAATATCGACCGCAAAGCGTTCAGCGAAATATTCTGCCATTTGCGCGGCAGTCGGCCCTATGAAGCGTTCGTGCGGTCTCCAATGCACGAAAAGGCGATGGCGTATTACGATGGATTGCCGTTCGAGGAGGCGGAACGCCTCATGGACGGGTGGCGCCGATCGACCGAAGAGGACGAGCCGGCCTATCAG
>DLVK01000111.1:0-2369 GCA_003444235.1 Rhodospirillaceae bacterium | reverse complement strand
AAGAGGACGAGCCGGCCTATCAGACCGCCGGATAGCTTAGGCCGGTTTCGCTCGACGACCTTAATGTAATTCTGGAAACTTTGATCCGATACGAATTCGCCGGAGCGACTGCGGCGAATTATCAGGAAACCGCCCTAACTGCTGCCTTGCTCGCGTTTGGCCATGAAAGCCAACCGTTCGAAAAGCTGGACATCCTGTTCGTTCTTAAGCAAGGCACCATAGAGGGGCGGGATGAGCTTTTTGGGATCCTGGTTTCTAAGCGCATCAGCCGGCAAATCTTCCACCATCAACAACTTCAGCCAATCGAGTAGTTCCGAAGTCGAAGGGCGCTTTTTAAGGCCAGGCGTTTCACGAATGTCGTAAAAGATTCTAAGTGCATCGCGCACCAAAAAGCCCTGAATATCAGGAAAATGTACATCGATGATTTCACGCATCGTCTCTTCATCTGGAAAAGCGATGTAATGGAAGAAACAGCGGCGCAAGAACGCATCCGGCAGCTCTTTTTCATTGTTTGACGTGATGATCACGATCGGCCGTTGCTCGGCCACGACCCGCTCTTGAGTCTCATAGACGAAAAATTCCATGCGATCGAGCTCTAGCAATAAATCGTTCGGGAATTCGATATCCGCCTTGTCGATTTCGTCGATGAGCAACACCGGCCGGTGATCGGCGGTGAACGCTTCCCATAGCTTGCCGCGAACGATGTAATTGCCGATTTCGTGCACCCGCTCGTCGCCGAGTTGGCTATCGCGCAGACGCTTTACCGCGTCATACTCGTACAAACCGTGCTGCGCCTTGGTGGTCGATTTGATATGCCATTCGATCAAAGGACATTCGATGGCGCGGGCCACCTCATGAGCAAGTATCGTTTTACCGGTTCCAGGCTCGCCTTTGATCAACAGCGGCCGTTCCAGCGCGACGGCGGCATTGACCGCAACCATCAGATCTTCGGTTGCGACATAGCTGTCGGTGCCTTCAAATTGGATTTGTTCTGTCATTTTCTAGTCACTCTCGCTTAACGCCGCTTCGATATCATTCAATGCCTGTGCCGCACCAGCCCCTTCCGGTCCGCCGGTTTGCGCCATGTCGGGCCGACCACCGCCGCCTTTGCCACCAATAGCCGGTGCGCCGGCGCGAACCAGCGTCACCGCGTCGACACGATCTGTAAGATCATCCGTAACTCCGACCACCAGCGATGCTTTGGTTCCGTCAACGGCTGCCACAGCGACCACACCGGAGCCGATTTGCTGCTTTAGTGTGTCGACCAACGGCTTCAATTCCTTGGCGGGAATGCCGTCGACCTCACGGCCAACGAACTTAAACCCGGCGATTTCTTTGGTGTCGGTTGCACCGCCGCCGCCACCGCCTCCCGCGGCGATTTTCTGGCGCAAATCGGATACCTCGCGTTCCAGCTTGCGACGTTCTTCCAGCAGTGCGGTGATGCGGTCCGGCAAGTCCGCCGATGCGGCCTTGAGCGCTGCAGACGCTGCCGACAAAAAACCTTCCTGTTGCGTCACATGCTCAAGCGCTGCCCCACCGGTAACCGCCTCGATACGACGCACCCCAGCGGCAACAGCGCCTTCGTTCGTAATCTTGAAAAATCCAATTTCGCCAACTTGCGAGACATGAGTGCCGCCACACAATTCGACCGAATAAACCCGGCCATTGTGACTGCGTTCGCCCATGGAAACGACGCGCACCTCCTCGCCATATTTCTCACCGAACAACGCCAGCGCTCCCTCTGCAACCGCATCATCGGGTGTCATCAGGCGCGTTTCGACCGAGCTGTTAGCACGAATTTGCGCGTTCACATCCGCTTCTATCGTTCGCAGTTCATCTCCTTCGATCGCTTTGGGGTGGCTGAAATCGAAGCGCATATAATCGGGTGCCACGAGAGAGCCCTTTTGCGTCACATGTTCGCCAAGCCGTTCGCGGAGTGCCGCATGCATCAAATGGGTAACCGAATGGTTTGCACGCAATTTGCCGCGCCGATCCTCGTCCACCACAAGCTCAATCGCGTCATCTAGGCGCAACGTTCCCTTCGTGACCTTGGCGAGATGAACATACATATCGTCCAGCTTTTTCTGCGTATCGGTGATTTCAACAGAGACACCCTCTGCACTGATTGCGTTCCCGGAATCGCCCACTTGCCCGCCGGACTCCCCATAGAAGGGTGTTTGGTTGACTGTGAAGGCAATTTCATCGCCTTTTTCCGCCGTTTCAACCCGTTCGCCGTTCAAAACAATTGCGGTAACGACGCCTTCCGCGCGTTCGGTCTCATATCCGAGGAATTCGGTCGCACCCACTTCTTCGCGTAGATCGAACCAGACCGCTTCGGTCGCTGCGTCACCGGACCCGGCCCAGGCCTT